>JAIOPW010000087.1 GCA_021413665.1 Rhodocyclales bacterium
TGATCGCCAGCAGATAGAGCACCCCGGCATCGACGTTGGCCAGGGCCCAGCCGGGCGAGAAGGGAATCACGGCCCAGGCGGCGAGTGCCGGTGCGATGGCCATCACCGGGCCGAGGACAAAGAGCTTCTTGTCGGCGGCCGTCGGGAACAGGACTTCCTTAAAAAACAGCTTGAGGCCGTCGGCAATCGGCTGCAGGAGACCCCACGGACCGACCCGGTTGGGGCCGATGCGAACCTGCATCCAGCCGATGACCTTGCGCTCCCAGAAGGTCAGGTAGGCGACCGACAGCATCAAGGGCGCAAGGATCAGGACGATCTTGAGCAGCGTCCAGATCAGTGGCCATACCGGCTTGACCGTTGGCCACAGAGGCCCGAGCAGGCTTGAGACGAAGGGCAGAACGGTGGCTTCCATCACGCCTTCTCCACGCTCAGAACGGAGGACATCGCACCTAGCGCGGCCGTATCGGCATGAGCTGCGGCGATGCGCACCACTCCGTCCGGCAGGCCGGCGTCGAGCCGGGCCGCAAGTGTCACGGTCACCGTAGCGCCAGCGCCGACTTTTACCTTGTCACCCGCGGCGACGCCGAGTTTCGCCAGCAGGGCCGCGCTCATGCGCGCCGACGGCGCCACGGAATCGGCTGCAAGCTGCAACGCAGGAGCTCGCCGCGACAGCGAGTCGGCGAAGTGAATCGGCACATCGGCCAGGCGCTCCAGACCGCCCACCGTTGATGCGAGGTTCAGCGCAACGCCGTCAATGCCGTTGTCGAGGCCTGAAGCGAATTCCGGCTGGCCGCCCAGTGCTTCTGCGCGAACATCCTCGCTGCTGTTGTAATTGAAGCCGGCCTGCTCGAGCAGGTTGCCCAGCACGCGCAACACCTTCCACGCCGGACGGGCTTCGCCCAACGGCTTGGTGGCGGCAAAGAAACTCTGCACGCGGCCTTCGGTATTGACGAAGGTGCCGGAGGTTTCCGAGAAAGGCGAAACCGGCAGCAGCACGGCCGCATAGTCGAGCATCGCCTGCGACCTGAAGGGGCTGAGGACCACTACAGCCGCCGCCTTGGCCAGCGCAGCAAGCGCCTGGGCACCATCGGCGCAATCGAGTTCCGGTTCGGCGCCGACGACCACATAGGCCTGCCGCGGATCTTTGAGCATTGCGGCAGCGTTGAGGCCCGCGGCACCAGAAACCGCCTTGGCCACGTAACCGCCAACGCTATTGGCGGCCTCGCCGAGGAAACCGAAGCTGCCGCCCAATGCCGACGCCAGCTGACGACCCAGCGCGTGCAGCGTCGTTGCCTGCGGATGCTGTTGGGCAAAATTGCCGAGCAGGACAGCTGCTCTGCTGCCCGAAGCCAGGCTCTGGGCAATGGCTTGCGCGTCGGCCGATACGGTGACGCCGGCCACTGCCGTGTCAGCCGCAACGCCCTTGATCGCGCAGACCGCCTTGACCACTTGGGCCAGGATTGCCGGCAGTTGCGACGGCGCGGCAATGGCGCGCGCCGCCAGTTTGATCAACAGGTCGTCGTCGGCACTGTGCAGGATGCTGACCTGCGCACCGCGCTTGGCCGACTGGCGCAGGCGCTGGGCAATCAGCGGATGATCCTTGCGCAGGAAGGATCCGACCACCAGAACGCGATCGAGGCGACCGATGTCGGCGATCTTCATGCCCAGCCAGGGCGCACCCTTGCGCTTGCCGTCGGCGGAGAAATCGCTCTGGCGCAGACGGAAGTCGATGTTCTCGCTGCCCAGGCCGCGCAGCAGCTTTTGTGCGAGGTACATTTCTTCCAGCGTCGCGTGGGGGCTCAGCAGGCCGCCGATGGCGCCGCCGCCGTGGGTCTTGGCGACATCGCGCAGCGCGTGCGCGGCGTAATCAAGCGCAACGCTCCAGTCGACTTCCTTCCACTCGCCGCCCTGCTTCACCATCGGCTTGGTCAGCCGCTCGGGCGAATTGAGGCCCTGATAGGAGAAGCGCTCCTTGTCCGTCAGCCAGCACTCATTGATGTCTTCATTTTCCAGCGGCAGCACGCGCATCACCTTGTCGTGCTTGGTCTGCACGATCAGGTTGCTGCCGAGGCCGTCATGCGGGCTCACCGACTTGCGCCGGGACAGTTCCCAGGTGCGGGCCGAAAAGCGGAAGGGCTTGGAGGTCAATGCGCCGACCGGGCACAGATCGATGATGTTGCCGGACAGCTCAGTATCCACCGTCTTGCCGATGAAAGGCATGACTTCGGCACGCTCGCCGCGGTAGGACTGGCCGAGTTCCATGAAGCCGGCGATCTCGGCGGTGAAGCGGATGCAGCGCGTGCAGTTGATGCAGCGGGTCATGTCGGTCGACACCAGCGGGCCGAGATCCTTGTCGGGGACGACGCGCTTTTCTTCCTCGTATTTGGAGGCGGATTCGCCGTAGCCGACCGCGAGATCCTGCAACTGGCACTCGCCGCCCTGGTCGCAGATCGGGCAATCCAGCGGGTGGTTGATCAGCAGGAACTCCATCACGGCCTTCTGCGCCTTGACCGCCAGTTCCGAATGCGTGAATACCTTCATGCCGTTGGTCACCGGCGTGGCGCAGGCCGGCATCGGCTTCGGCGCCTTCTCCACCTGGACCAGGCACATCCGGCAGTTGGCCGCAATGGACAGTTTCTTGTGGTAGCAGAAATGCGGGATGTAGGTGCCCAGTTGATGGGCAGCCTCGATGATGGTGCTGCCCTCGGCGACCTGAAGCGTCTTGCCGTCGATCTCGATCTCGACCATTACGCCGCCCCTGCCTTGAAAAAGCCGCTGCCCATCCGTTGCACTTCGGGATCGACCAGGCACTTCTTGTTCTCGATGTGGTACTCGAACTCGCTCTTGAAGTGCTTGATGAAACTGCGCACCGGGAACGCGGCGGCATCGGCCAGCGCGCAGATGGTCTTGCCCATCATGTTGTCGGTGACGCGATTCAGCAGATCGAGGTCCTCGGGACGGCCCTGCCCGTGCTCGATGCGATGCACGACGCGATACAGCCAGCCGCTGCCTTCGCGGCAAGGCGTGCATTGACCGCAGGACTCCTCGAAATAGAAGTAGGACAGACGCTCCAGCGCCTTGACCATGCACACCGTTTCGTCCATGACGATCACCGCGCCGGAACCGAGCATCGAGCCGGCCTTGGCAATGGAGTCGTAATCCATGGTGCAATCCATCATGACGTCGGCAGGCAGCACCGGTGCCGAGGAGCCGCCGGGAATCACCGCCTTGAGCTTGCGCCCGCCACGCATGCCGCCGGCCATTTCGAGCAGCTTGGCAAAGGGCGTGCCCATCGGCACTTCGTAGTTGCCCGGGCGATTGACATGGCCGGACACGGAGAACAGCTTGGTGCCGCCGTTGTTCGGTTTGCCGAGATTCAGGTAAGCCTCGCCGCCCATGCCGAGGATGAAGGGAATCGCGCTGGCCCTTCTTGCCCTCGATGGATTCGAGCAGGCCGGTTTCCTCGCCGCAGATGTAGGCGCCCCAGCCATGATGTGCGAACAGATCGAAGCTGAAGTCGGAACCGAGGATGTTGTTGCCCAGATAGCCGGCGGCGCGGGCCTGGTCAAGGGCCTCTTCGAAGCGCTGGTAGATCTCGAAGATCTCGCCGTGGATGTAGTTGTAACCGAGCTTGGCACCCACCGCATAGCCGGCGATGATCATGCCTTCGATGGTCGAATGCGGATCGTAGCGCAGCAGGTCGCGATCCTTGAAGGTGCCGGGCTCGCCTTCGTCGGTGTTGCACACGACGTACTTTTCCGGCGCCGCCTTGGGCATGAAGCTCCACTTCAGGCCGGTCGGGAAGCCTGCGCCGCCACGGCCGCGCAACACGGACTTCTTGACCTCGGCGATCAGGTCGTCCTGGCTCATCTTGCTGGCGAGGATGCGCTTCAACTGGGCGTATCCACCACGCGCTTCGTAGTCCTTGAGGCTCCACCCGGCGTCGCCCTTGGCCCAGCCAGTGGTGAGCAGAGGATTGATGGTGTCGATCAGAGCCATGCTATTTGCACTCCGCCAACAGCTTGTCGATCTGCTCGGGCAGCATGAAACTGCACATGCGCTTGTTGTTCACCAGCATCACCGGCGCGTCGCCGCAGGCGCCCATGCACTCGCCTTCCTTCAGCGTGAATTTGCCGTCGGGAGTGGTCTCGTTGAAATCGATGCCGAGCTTTTCCTTGACGTAATCGGCGGCATGCACGCCACCGGACAGGGCACAGGGCAGATTGGTGCACACCGTGACCTTGTACTTGCCGACCGGGTGCAGGTCGTACATGTTGTAGAAACTCGCCACCTCGTAGGCGGCGATCGGCGCCATGCCGAGATAGCTGGCCACGGCCGCGATGGTTTCCTTTGGCAGCCAGCCCTTCTCGTCCTGCGCGATCACCAGCGCCGCCATCACCGCGGACTGCTTCTGGTCAGCGGGATACTTGGCCACTTCCCGGTCGATTTTTGCCAGCGCTTCCCGGCTCAACATGTCGTATTGGTTGTTCATGCGGATTATCGATCAACGTCGCCGAGTACGAGGTCGATGGTGCCGATCACGGCAGTCGCATCGGCCAGCATATGGCCTCTAACCAGTTCATCCACACCCGCCAGATGCGGTATCCCCGCCGTATGCAGCTTTATCCGGTAGGGCTTGTTGGCACCATCGGAAACTGCCCAGACGCCCATCTCGCCCTTGGGATGCTCGATGGCGGCATAGGCTTCGCCGGCAGGCACGTGCATGCCCTCGGAAAACAGCTTGAAATGGTGAATCAGCTCTTCCATGCTGCCCTTCATTTTCGCCCGCGAAGGAGGCGCCACCTTGTGGTCGTCGGTGATGACCGGGCCGGCGCCCTTGGCAGAATCGTCGCGCAGCCACTCGATGCACTGCTTGATGATGCGGTTGGCCTGGAACATTTCCTCCATTCGCACCAGATAGCGGTCGTAGCAGTCGCCATTCACTCCAACCGGAATATCAAAGTCCATGCGGTCATAGACCTCATAGGGCTGCTTCTTGCGCAGATCCCATTCGATGCCCGAACCACGCAGCATCGCGCCGCTGAAACCCTTCTGCAGGGCGCGTTCCGGAGTGATGACACCAATGCCGACGGTGCGTTGCTTCCAGATGCGATTGTCGGTCAGCAGCGTATGGTACTCATCGAGGTAGCCCGGGAAGCGATTGGTAAAGTCCTCGAGGAAGTCCAACAGGGATCCGTTGCGCGCCTCATTGAGTTCCTTGACTGTCTGGGCGTTCTTGAACTTGTTTTCGGTGTACTTCGGCATCCGGTCCGGCAGGTCGCGATAGACGCCGCCGGGCCGGTAGTAGGCGCCGTGCATGCGGATGCCGGTAAGTGCCTCGAGCACGTCGAACAGGTCCTCGCGCTCGCGGAAGGTGTAGAGCACCATGGTCATGGCGCCAATGTCGAGCGCGTGCGTCCCGATGCTGAGGAGGTGGTTCTTGATGCGCGCCAGCTCATCGACCATGACCCGGATGTACTGCGCGCGGATCGGCACGTCGACGCCGAGCAGGCGTTCCACCGCAAGGCAATAGGCGTGCTCGCTGGGAATCATCGACGTGTAGTCGAGGCGGTCCAGGTAAGGCAGGGTCTGCAACCAGGTGCGCGTTTCCGCCAGCTTTTCGGTACCGCGATGCAGCAGGCCGATGTGCGGATCGGCACGCACGATAACCTCGCCATCCAGCTCCAGCACCAGGCGCAAAACACCGTGGGCGGCGGGATGCTGCGGGCCGAAGTTGAGGGTGTAATTCTTGACGTCAGCCACGGCCGTTGCCTTTTGCATAGGTATCTTCGCGCACGATGCGCGGCGTGACTTCGCGCGGCTCGATCGTCACCGGCTGGTAGATCACGCGTTTCTGCTCCGGGTCGTAACGCATTTCGACATAGCCGGAGATCGGGAAGTCCTTGCGGAAAGGGTGGCCGACGAAGCCGTAGTCGGTCAGGATACGGCGCAGGTCGACATGGCCCTCGAAATGGATGCCGAACAGGTCGAAGGCTTCACGCTCGTACCAGTTGGCGCTGTTCCAGATATCCATGACGGAAGGGACGACCGGAAATTCGTCATCCTCGGCAAACACTTTTACGCGCAAACGCCAGTTGTGGGTAATCGACAGCAATTGGCTGACGGCGGCAAAGCGCTTCCCCTGATAGCCGGTGAACTCCGAGTAATCGATGCCGCTGAGGTCCATCAGTTGCTCGAAACGAAAGGCCGGATCGTCGCGCAACTGGCGCATCGCCTCGAAATAATTCGCCACCGGAATAGCTACGGTCAGCTCACCGAACGCCAGCAAAGGTTCGCCAATGCGATCGCCGAAGATCTCCTTCAGTTGCCGACAAAGACGTTCCAGTTTGGCGCTCATGGGATGGCTTGAGGTCAGCGGGCGATGGTGGAGGTGCGACGGATCTTGCTCTGCAACTGGATCAGACCGTACAGCAATGCCTCGGCCGTGGGCGGACAGCCCGGCACATAGACATCGACGGGCACAATGCGATCCACGCCGCGCACCACTGAATACGAATAGTGATAATAGCCGCCGCCATTGGCGCAGGAGCCCATGGAAAGCACCCAACGCGGCTCGGCCATCTGGTCATAGACCTTGCGCAAGGCCGGCGCCATCTTGTTGGTCAGGGTGCCGGCCACGATCATGACGTCGGATTGGCGCGGGCTGGGCCGAAAGACGATTCCGAAGCGATCGAGGTCATAGCGCGAACAGCCGGCGTGAATCATCTCGATGGCGCAACAGGCAAGGCCGAAAGTCATCGGCCACATCGAGCCGGTGCGCGTCCAGTTGATGATCTTGTCCAGCGACGTGGTGACGAAGCCT
>JAIOPW010000524.1 GCA_021413665.1 Rhodocyclales bacterium
GCCGGCATCGGCCAGGGCGCGCAGGTTGGCGCTCTGGTCGTTGTCCTTCATCGACAGCAGGTGCTTGTCGTGGGCGACGATGCGGCCCTGCCCGTCTTCCAGCGTATAGGGCAGGCGGCAGGCCTGCGAGCATTCGCCGCGATTGGCGCTGCGTCCGGTGTGGGCGTGGCTGATGTAGCACTGGCCGGAAAATGCCACGCAGAGCGCGCCGTGGATGAAGAATTCCAGAACCGGCGCCGTCCCGCCGGCGACCAAAGGAAGTCCCTGTGGGGCGCCGACTTTCTGGTGGATGGCGCGAATCTCGGGCAGCGACAGTTCGCGCGCCAGCACCATCTGCGAGAAGCCGGCATCGGCGAGGAACTTCGCTTTCTGTGGCGTGCGGATGTCGGTCTGGGTCGAGGCATGCAACTGGATCGGCGGCAGGTCAACCTCCAGCAGGCCCATGTCCTGGACGATCAGCGCATCCGCCCCGGCCTCGTATACCTGCCAGGCCAGGCGGCGCGCCGGCTCGATTTCGTCGTCGTGGAAAATCGTGTTGAGGGTGATGAATACCCTGGCGTGAAAGCGGTGCGCGTATGCCGCCAGGCGCTCGATGTCGGCCACCGAGTTGCCGGCGTCGTGGCGTGCGCCGAAGGCCGGTCCGCCGATATACACGGCGTCGGCGCCATGCCGGATCGCCTCGATGGCGATTTCGGCATTCCTCGCGGGGGCGAGGAGTTCAAGGGGGTGACTCATTGCCCGGCCACCAGCAGCGCGGCGCTTGCCGGGTTCATGGCTTCGATGTCCTCTGCCAGCCGGTAGGTTTCCGCGCCGGGGTAGATCACCAGTTTGCGTGCCGGCTTCAGGTCGGCGCATGCCGAATGGAATCCCCGTTCGAGCCTGGGCGCAAGGCTGCGCTTGATTTCGATGGCCCACAGTTCGCCGTTCGGCCAGGCCAGCAGGAGGTCGATTTCCGCGCCGCTGCTGCTGCGATAAAAGTGGCCCTGCACGCCGTCGGGTGCGCAGGCAAGCAGGTTCTCGATGACGAAGCATTCCCAGCTCTGGCCGACGACCGGGTGCGCGAGCAGGGCTTCCTTGTCGGCAATGCCGAGCAGGGCGTGGACCAGGCCACTGTCACGCACATACACCTTGGGCGATTTGACCAGGCGTTTGCCGAGGTTGGCATGCCACGGTGGCAGGCGGCGCACCAGCAGCAGGTCGACCAGCAGGTCGAGGTAGGACGCCGCCGTCTTGGCATCCACACCCAGGTTGCGCGCAAACTGGGCCGTATTGAGCAGCCCGCCCTGATGGTGGGCGAGCATGCCCCAGAAGCGGCGCAGCGTTTCGGCGGCGATGCGCGGTCCGAGTTGCGGAATGTCGCGCTCCAGATAGCTGCGGATGAAATCCTGCCGCCAGCGCAGGCTGCGGGCTGCACCCGGCGCCAGCAGGCTTTCCGGAAAGCCGCCGCGCACCCACAGGTTGTCGGCCGGGAGGTGTCCTGTTTCGAGCAGGGTGAAGGGCGTCAGTTCAAGGTAGGCGATGCGCCCCGCCAGGGTTTCGCCGGATTGCTTGAGCAGGTCGAGCGAAGCGGAGCCCAGCAGCAGGAAGCGACCGGCTTTCCTCCCCGCACGGCGGCCCTTGTCGATCAGTCCGCGCAGTACGGGAAACAGACCGGGGGCGCGATGAACTTCGTCGAGGATGACCAGTTTGTCGACATGATCGGCCAGGTAGAGCTCGGCTTGGGCCAGTTTGCCGCGGTCCTGTTCCGATTCGAGATCGAGATAGAGCGACGGGCGTCCGATGGACTTGGCTACTTCCAGTGCCAGCGTGGTCTTGCCCGCCTGGCGCGGGCCGAGCAGCGCCACCGCCGGCGAGTGGGCCAGTGCGTCGATCAGGGCTGGGGTGAGCGAGCGGGAAATCATCATTGCAATTATGGAGTGTCACTACCGCATTTGCAAGGTTATTACGGAGTGTGCCTGGTTTCTGTTTTGGCCCGGCCGGCTAGCGCCGCGGTTCTTGCGGCAACGTCGGCAACAGCCAGACCAGCAGCAGCGGCAAGACCGGAAGCGACAGGGCGAGCAGCAGCCAACCCGCCACCGAGCGTCCCTTTCTCTTCGCCAGGATCACCGTGGGAATTGCCGTCACCAACGTCAGGATGGTGAAGATGGCCAGCGACGCCAGCGCCGACTCGACTGTGGCGGCGCTGATCCCGAGTTGATCGAGGAGCGCGAGGGTGTTCGGATCGAGCATCGTGGACAGGTTCATGAGCAGCGGCTACTTGCCGAGCGGGGCGCGCAGGCGTGCGAAATCGGCCGGCGCGACGTA
>JAIOPW010000525.1 GCA_021413665.1 Rhodocyclales bacterium
TCGAAACCACCGCGGGCGGCGAGCTCGAGCCCGACGACATCGGCGTCCGACTCATCGTCGCGCGAAAACTTGAGCGACAACAGGTTGCCACCGATCTGGAAAGCACCGGCATAGCGCCCGCCACCGACCAGTTCGCCCAGCAGGTTGGCGCCCAACTGCGTAATCTGGCTTTTCGCCATGCGTGCGCGGGCATGCTCGCGCAGGGCGTGGGCGATCTCATGGCCCATCACCATCGCCGCCTCGTCATCCGTCAACTTGAGCGTGTCGAGGATCCCGGTGTAAAAGGCGATCTTGCCGCCCGGCATGCAAAAGGCATTGACCTGCTTCGAGCCGATGAGATTGACTTCCCACCGCCACTGGCGGGCACGGGGATTGAAACGCTCGACGAAGGGAATCATTCGCGCCGCGATCGCGCGCAGGCGCTTCACCTGCGGATGGTCGTCCGGGCCCAGCGCGCGCCGGGCCGAAGCCTGGCGCTTGAGCTGCTCGTATTCCTGCGCCGCCTGGTTTTCGAGGGCGCCCGCCGGCACCAGGTTGCGCACGCTGGACGGCTTGCCGACGTCAACGCCCTCGGCCAGCGCCGGGTGGCCGAGGGCGAACGCCGCCAACAGGATCAGCACGCGCAGCATGCTATTCGCTTTCCCCGCCCAATACTTCCAGCAGGTGTCCCAGCAATTGCGCCAGTTCGCCACACATCAGGGTGAAGTTGGCGGCAAACAGGTCATCGGCGTTCTCCGCCTGGCGCTCGGCGTCCTCCTTCAGCAAGTCGAGAAAAGCCAGTCGTTTGATCTGCAACTGCTCGGTCAGGACAAAGGAAACACGGTCATTCCAGGTCAGCGCCAGGCGCGTCGCCGACTTGCCGCCGGCAATGTGGCTGCGCACCTCGTCACTGTCGAGGTTGTGGCGCACGTAGCGCACCGCGGCGCGCTCTTCGGCCATGGCCCGCAACTCGCAATCGCGGTCGATGGTAAAGCTGCCGGGCGCCTCGCCCGCGGCCAGCCACTGCGTCATCGCGGTTGCGGGCGACAACTGCGTCTTGACCAGGGTGACGGGCAGTTCGCCGAGCGACAGCTTGAGGTGCTCCATCACGTCGTCGGCCCGGGTACTCGATGAGGCATCGACCAGCAACCAGCGATTCACCGGATCGATCCAGACGTAGGTCAGTCCACGCTTGACGAAGGCCCGTGGCAGCAACTCGGCCTCGACCTGGTCGAAGACTTCGCGCGCCTGCTTGCGCCCCGGCTTGTAACCCTGCGCCGCTTCGATCCCGACCAGCCGGGCCTGCGCATACTGGCGCACCACGGAGGCCGGCAGCAGCTTCTGTTCGACGCCGAGGACTATCAATTGCTGGCGGTCGACGCTGAACACCAGCTCCTCAGGTTCGTCGCGCGGAGGCACCCAACCGCGCGCGACCCGATCGGTGGCACCGCAACCGTGGAAAAGTCCCTTGTGCAAGGCGGCCGACAGGGCCTCGGCGCCATAGGCCCAGTCGGACGTGAGGCGGAAAATCTGGAGATTGCGAAACCACATGGTCAGGGAAGCGAAGACAGTCGACAAAGGGCGGCCATGATAACGCGGCGCACGGCGCCGGCAAGCCCCGGTCTGTTGAATCCTATCCTCGAACCAGGGTCAAACCTGGATGTTCATGATGTCGTGATAGGCCGACACCAGCTTGTTCCTGACCTGCACCATCTGCTGGAAGGAGAGGTTGGCCTTTTGCAGGTTGATCATGACGTCCTGCAGATTGACGTTGTCCTGCCCGCTGGAAAAATCCTCGGCCATCTTGTGCGCCTGCTGCTGGGCCGCATTGACCTGGTCGATGGTGGACTTCAGCACTTGCGAGAAATCCGGCCCGTCGATCGGCGCGGCGTTGCCTGCGGGCTTGCTGCCCGCCAATGCGGAGACGGAGCGCAGCTCGGATAGCATCTGGTCAATTTGTCGTGTATCGATGGCCATGGGGGAAACGTTACTTGAATTCGCTCGGGAAGGGAATAGCAATCGGCGTGCCTGCTTTCACTCCGCGCTCAAGCCTCCTCGTCGTCGTTGAAAAAGCCCTCCTCACGGTACTGCGAAAGCTTGTAGCGCAGGGTCCGCTCGGAAATGCCCAGCATCGCCACGGCCTTCTTGCGCGAGCCGCCGACCTTGGCCAGGGTATCGAGGATATGTTGCCGCTCCAGGTCCTTCATGTTGGCCGAGGCGCCAGTACTGGCATGGCTTTCCGCGAGAGTCGGCGCTGACGGCGCGGCGCACGGAACGGCGGCGGAAACGGCAACGACGGGGATGGCAAGCGCAGCGACAGCACCCGCCAAGGGCAGGCTGTCGGCTTCGATCGACTCACCGCCGGTCATGATCAACGCGCGGTGAACCACGTTCTCCAGTTCTCGCACGTTGCCCGGCCAGGCGTAGCCCATCAGTCGCGCTTCCGTCGCTGCGGCAAATCTTGCCGTGCGCCGTGCGGCGACGGCCTGCCTCGCCAGACAGTGCCGGGCCAGCGGCAGGATGTCGCCGGGGCGCTGGCGCAGGGCGGGAATCTCCAGCGGAAAGACGTTGAGCCGATAGAACAGGTCCTCGCGGAAGCGCCCGGTGCGTACTTCGCCGGCCATGTCGCGGTTGCTGGTGGCCAGCACGCGTATATCGAGCGCCACCGGCTTCTTGCCGCCAACGCGTTCGACTTCGCGCTCCTGCAACACACGCAGGAGTTTGGCTTGCAGCCCCAGCGGCATTTCCGAAATTTCGTCAAGCAGCAGGGTGCCGCCATTGGCCTGCTCGAACTTGCCGGCCTGCGCCGTCTGTGCGCCGGTGAAGGCGCCTTTCTCGTAGCCGAACAGCGTGGCTTCGAGCAGGTTGTCGGGAATCGCGGCGCAGTTGATGGCGACAAAGGGCCCGCCGGCCCGCGCCGACTGGTCGTGGATGTAACGCGCAAACACCTCCTTGCCCACCCCCGACTCGCCCGTAAGCAGCACCGTGGCGTCGGTTGCGGCCACACGCGCGGCCAACAGCAGGGTTTCGCGCGTCTTCGGATCGACGGCAATCACGCCATCCGCCGGCGGCGGCGGCACGGCATAGCGCGCGATCTGTTCGATCAGCGTTTTCGGCTCGAAGGGCTTGAGCATGAAATCGCAGGCGCCACCGCGCATCGCGGCAACGGCTTTGTCCACGTCACCGAAGGCGGTCATCAGCAGCACCGGCAGGCCCGGGAGGCGGCTGCGGATTTCGCCCAGCAACGTGAGTCCATCCATCGGATCCATGCGCAAGTCGGAGACCACCATGCTGAACGCCTCGCGGGCCAGCGCCACCAGCGCCGCCGGTCCGCCGTCGACGGCGGTGACGCGATGCCCGGCGGCTTCGAGCGTGATCAGCAGCGCGTCGCGCAAAGCATCGTCGTCTTCGACGACCAGAATGTTCAGGGATTCGGACATGGCAAGGTAAGTGTGAATTCGGCGCCGGCGCCGGGGCTGGAGACGACCTCGATGCCGCCGCCATGGGCGCGCGCCACGCCGCGCGCGATGGAAAGGCCCAGACCCGTACCTTCGGCACGGGTAGTAAAAAATGGATCGAACAGCCGCGAGGCGGTTTCGGCGTTCATGCCGCGTCCGTTGTCGCGCACGGATAGCAGCAGCAGCGAACCGTCGCGCCGCGCGTCGAGGTCTATGCGCCCGCCGCCCTCCACCGCCTGCAGGGCGTTTTCCAGCAGATTTGTCAGCGCCCCGACCAGCGACTTGCGGTGACCGGTCAGCGCTCCGCCTGCGCCGCCGTCGGTCACCTGGAAAGCGATGCCGCGGCTTTTTGCCAGCGGTTCAAAGGTTTGCGCCAGTTCCGACAAGAGCTCGGCGACGCCAAATGTCTCTCGACCGAGCACTTCGCCACGAGCAAACATCAGCATGTCCTGGATCAGATGTTCCAGGTGCTTCAGGCGCGCCACCGTCTTTTGCGCAATGGAGGCGCGGCTGGCCGCGGGGAGTTCCATGTTCTCCAGATTTCCCGCATAAAGAAGCGCTGCCGCCAGCGGCGTGCGCAACTGGTGCGCCAGTTGCGCCGCCATTTCACCCATCGCGGCCAGCCGCTGGTTGCGTTCGGCCTGGGTCTTGAGGTGCTGCGCCTCGGTCACGTCGTGCAACAGCACGATGCGCCCGCCGGCCGAATCAAGCGGCGTAACAGCCACGGCCAGCCTTCGCGCGCCGGCCAGGTATTCGCCCGGCGTTTCACTGGTTTCCAGCGTATCGGCCTCGATCGCCGTCCAGCCAGCGCCGACTATGCCCTCGCCCAGAACCCGGCTGGCCGCCGGATTGGCCTGTAGCACGCAGCCTGCGCCATCAAGCACCACTACACCCGCCGGCAGGGCATCGAGCAAAAGGGTCAGGCGCTCGGTCAATGCCGCCTTCTCGGTGTACTGCTGGCGCAGCGCGCCGTTGGCGGCGGCCAGTTCCCCAGTGAGTTGGGCGACCTGTCCCTGCAGTTCGCTGTAGGCCGCCGCAAGCTCTTCCGACGCCTGGCTGAATATCCGGAAGGCCTCGGCGAGGTGTTCCGCTTCGCCGGGAGCGACCGCAGGACTGCTTGATTGGGCGGCGGAAACCGCGGGCAGGTTCATGGCTTCCGATGATGGCAGAATCACCGCAGCGGAACAAGGAAAGCAGGCCTCCGATATGCCGGCAAAAATTGCCGCTTCTTTCAGGAACCCCTCTTGCTAGGGCAGTTCACAATCCGCGAGCGGGCAAACTGCTCGAAATGCAACCATAAGACAAACAGAGCATGGCAGAAAACACAGCGGCGACAGCGCCGTTTCCGATATCGATGGAGGCTTTCAGCCGCCTTGCCCCGCGCCAGAAGGTGATTGGCATGGTGGGTGTCGCGCTGTTGCTGGCCGTTCTGATCGGCGGCTGGCTGTGGACCAAGGACCCGCCCTACTCCCTGCTGTTTGCCATCCAGGACGAGAAAGACGGTGGCCAGATCGTCGCCGCGCTGTCGCAGCAGAACATTCCCTATCGTTTCAGCGATGGCGGCCGCAGCATTCTGGTACCGCAGGCTGTGGTGCACGACACCCGGCTGAAGCTTGCCTCCCAGGGCCTGCCCAAGGGCGGGCTGGTCGGCTTCGAACTGATGGAGACGCAGAAACTCGGGGTCAGCCAGTTCGCCGAGCAGGTCAACTACCAACGTGCGCTCGAAGGCGAGCTGGCCCGCTCGGTGCAATCGCTGGCCGCCGTGCGCGGCGCCCGTGTGCATCTGGCGATCCCGAAGCAGACCGCGTTCCTGCGCGACGACCAGAAGGCCTCCGCTTCCGTCCTGGTCAGCCTGCACCCCGGACGAACGCTGGAGCCGGTGCAGGTGGCGGGCATCGTCAACCTGGTCGCATCCAGCGTGCCGCAGCTCAACGCGCTCAATGTCAGCGTAATCGACCAGGAGGGCAAGCTGATCTCCCAGCAACGCGACCCGTCGCGCGATGCCGGACTGGACGCGACGCAGCTCAAGTTCGTCCGCGAAGTCGAGGCGGACTACAGCAAGCGCATCGAGGCGATCCTGGCCCCGCTGGTGGGTTCGCGCAATGTTCGTGCGCAAGTGACCGCGGACCTCGATTTCTCGCAAATCGACCAGGTCGCCGAGACCTACAAGCCGAATCCGACCCCGGATACCGCGATCCGCAGCCAGCAGACTGCGGAAGTCGGCGCCGGAGCGCCCGCCGCCGCCGGTATTCCGGGAGCATTGAGCAACCAGCCACCGGTTCCGGCGACCGCACCGCTGACCCAGCCCGCGGTGCCGGCCATTGCCGGCGGCGGCGCCAACAGCTCCAACAACTTCACCCGCAACGCAACCATCAACTACGAGGTCGACAAGACCATCCGCCACACCAAGGGCGTGCCGGGTTCGGTGCGACGCCTGTCCGTGGCCGTGGTGGTCAATCACCGCCAGGATCCGACCAAGCCCAAGCCCACACCGCTGACGGCGGTCGAGCTGACGCAGATCACCAACCTGGCCCGCGAGGCAATGGGCTTCAACCAGAGCCGTGGCGACACCCTGAATGTCGCCAATGCGCCCTTCACGCCACCAGAGAAGGAAGTGGTGGCAGATGCGCCTTTGTGGGCCAACCAGGAGCTGATTTCGATCCTGAAGGAGCTGGCCAGGTACCTGCTGATCGCCGCTGCGGCCTACTGGCTATGGACCCGCCTGTTGAAGCCGGTGTTCGAGAAGCTGATGGAACCCGGACCGCCCCGGACCAGGAACGAATTCGAAGTCGGCGCCGACGGCATGATGCACCGTGCCCGCGGCTATGACGAAAAGCTGGCCGACGCCCGCGAGGCGGCAAAGAAGGATCCCAAGGCCGTCGCCAACATGATCAAGGAATGGGTAGATGGCGGCGAGCCCGGCCGGTGACGGCGTAGAAAAGGCCGCCATCCTCCTGCTGTCGCTGGGGCAGGACGAGGCTGCCGAGATCCTGAAGAACCTCGGTCCGAAGGAAGTGCAAAAGCTCGGCCATGCCATGGCGGCGTTGAAGCAGGTGCCGCGCGAACGCATCGAAGCCGTGATCGACGAGTTCGCCGAGCAGACCGCCAAGGGCACCCCGGTGGCCGTCGACAACGAGACCATCAAGTCGATGCTGACCAAGGCCCTCGGCGACGACCGCGCCGCCGGCCTGATCAGCCGCATCATGTCCGGCAACGACACGGCCGGCATCGAGGGCCTGAAGTGGATGGATGCGACCACCGTGGCCGACCTGATACGCAACGAACATCCGCAAATCATCGCCACCATCCTGGTCCACCTCGAGTTCGACCAGGCGGGGGATGTCCTCAAGCACTTCACGGAGCGCCTGCGCAACGACGTCCTGCTGCGCATTGCGACGCTTGACGGCGTGCAGCCGGCCGCCCTGTATGAACTGAACGAAGCGCTGACGCGCATCCTCGCCGGCGCGGCCGCCAGCACCAAGAAAACCGCCATGGGCGGCATCCGTCACGCCGCCGAAATCCTCAATTTCGTCGGCCAGCAGGTGGAAACCGCGATTGTCGACAACGTCCGCGAATACGATCCCGAACTTGCGCAGAAAATCCTCGACGAAATGTTCGTCTTCGAGAACCTGATGGACATCGATGATCGCGGCATCCAGTTGCTGTTGCGCGAAGTACAGTCGGACTCGCTGATCATCGCCCTCAAGGGGGCGTCGCAGGAGCTGCGCGACAAGGTGTTCAAGAACATGTCGCAGCGCGCCGCCGAAATGCTCAAGGAAGACCTCGAATCGAAGGGTCCCGTGCGTCTTTCGGAAGTCGAGGGCGAGCAGAAGGAAATCCTCAAGATCGCGCGCCGGCTCGCCGACGAGGGACAACTCCAGCTTGGCGGCGGCGGTGAAGGCGACGCCTTCGTCTGATGGCCAGCGGCGAACACCCGAAATCGACGCTTACCGCCTGGGAGCGTTGGGAACTCGCCAGTTTCGATGGGGCTGTCGAGGTAGCCGGAGGCATCCCGGGCAAGCCGGCATCGCCCGAGCTCAGCGCTGAGGAAATCCGCGAGATACGCGAGCAGGCGCAGCGCGAAGGGCATAAGGCTGGATATGCCGTCGGGCTGGCCGAAGGTGCGGCCGCCGGGCTGGCGCAAGCCGAGGCCGCGGGGCGTGAAGAAGCCTTGCGCCTGGCAACGACCCTCGAGAACCTCGAAAAGTGCATCACCGAGCTGAATCAGGCCGTCGCAGACGACTTGCTCGCCTTGAGCATGGAAATAGCCCGCCAGTTGGTCCGCCAGACGGTCGCCGCCAAGCCGGATGTAGTCCTCGGCGTAATCCGCGAAGCACTGGAACAACTGCCCCTGCTGCATGCCGCGGTTCGACTCAACCCCGAGGATGCCTCGCTGGTGCGCCTGCGCGCCGGCGATCAACTCACCCATGCCGGACACCGGATTCATGAAGACCCCAAGCTCAAGCGCGGCGATGTGATCATCGAAGCCGGCGGCAGCCATCTCGACGCCAGCCTGGCCAGCCGCTGGCGACGCGTCGTGCAAGCCCTCGGCCAGGACGCGCCCTGGACAGACCTGGGCTGAACGTGAACCCGGCCGACCTGTCACGCTTTCTCGTCGATTGCCGCGAGCAGCTTGTCGACCTGCGTCCCTGGGTAACGGCCGGCCGGCTAACCCGCATCAACGGTCTGGTCATGGAGGCATCGGGCCTCAAGTTGCCGCTCGGGTCCGGATGCCTGATCCAGATTCCCGGCGATGGCACTGTCGAGGCGGAAGTGGTCGGCTTCGCCGGCGATCGGCTGTTCATGATGCCGGCCGAAGACGTCTACGGCCTGTCACCAGGAGCGCTGGTGATCCCGATGGAGACGCCGCAAGCCGCACCCGTACCGGGGCGGCATTCGCTGCCGTTGCGACGCGCACCGGACCGCGCCAAGCACCTGCCGGTCGGCGATTCGCTGCTGGGCCGCGTGGTCGATGGCAACGGCCGCCCGCTCGATGGCCTCGGCCCGCTGGACGCCAAGGACGTGCGCTCGCTGGCCAGCCGCCCGCTCAACCCGCTGCTGCGCGAGCCCATACGCCACACCATGGATGTCGGCATTCGCGCGATCAATGCCTTGCTGACGGTCGGCCGCGGCCAGCGCCTCGGCCTTTTTTCGGGATCGGGAGTCGGCAAGAGCGTATTGCTGGGCATGATGGCCCGCTACACGGAAGCCGACGTGATTGTGGTCGGACTGATCGGTGAACGCGGCCGCGAGGTCAAGGAATTCATAGAGCTCAACCTCGGCGACGAAGGTCGCGCCCGTTCCGTGGTGGTTGCGGCCCCGGCCGATGTCAGCCCGCTGATGCGGCTGCAGGGTGCCGCCTACGCAACCTCGATCGCCGAACATTTCCGTGACCAGGGCCAGCATGTGCTGCTGATAATGGATTCGCTCACGCGCTATGCCATGGCACAGCGCGAGATCGCGCTGGCGATCGGCGAGCCTCCCGTCACCCGTGGCTACCCGCCTTCCGTCTTTGCCCGCCTGCCGCAACTCATCGAACGCGCCGGCAACGGCCCGGCGGGCGGTGGCTCGATCACCGCCTTCTACACGGTGCTGGTCGAGGGCGACGACCAGCAGGATCCGATTGCCGATGCGGCACGCGCCATCCTCGATGGCCATATCGTCCTCAACCGGCAACTGGCGGACGCCGGACACTACCCGGCGATCGATATCGAGCAATCCATCTCGCGCGTGATGACCAACCTGATTCCAGCCGACCATCTGGAACAGGTGCGCCAGTTCAAGCAGCTTTATTCCCGCCACCAGAGGGCGCGCGACCTGCTCGCCGTAGGCGCCTATGCCGCCGGCTCCGATCCGCTGCTCGATCGTGCCATCCTGATGAACCCGCAACTCGAACAGTTTCTCCAGCAGCAGATAGGCGAACGGGCCGACTATGCGTCGTCCCGGCGGCATCTGGCCGAGTTGTTCGCTACGGGTTAACGTTAAGATAAGTTCCTGCTTTTCGCTATCCGGCCATGACTCGCGCTTTCCCCCTCCAGTCCCTGCTCGACCTTTCGCAATTGCGTCTTGATGAAGCAGGGAGAAAACTGGGCGAATTGATCGCGGGCGAACTCGAAGCCTCGCAGCGACACGGCCTGCTGGTGACGTACCGCGAGGAATACCAGGTGCGCTTCCTGGCGGCTGCCCAGGGGGGGCTGAGCCCGGGCGAATGGCAAAACTACACCGGGTTCCTCGCCAAGCTCGATGAAGCGATCGCCCAGGCCGACTCAGCCATGACGCATACCAAACAGCAAACAGCGGCTGGCCAGCAGGAATGGATGGCCAAGCGTGGACGCGTCAAGGCCTTCGATACCCTGTCGGATCGCCATCTGTCGCGCCAGGCATACCAGGATCAGCGCCAGGAGCAAAAGGCCAGTGACGAACATGCCGCCCGCAGGCATGAGGAAAAGGAGAAGGACTAGAGACGGGTTCCCGGGCTGGCACAACCCTTGCATTTACCGGTGCGATGAATGCCCATGACGCAGGGGAAGACAGATGCCTGAACTGACGATTACACCGGCGCAAACGCCTGTTTCCGGTGGAGCGGCGAACGCCAACGCGTTGAGCCAAAGCGATGCGCCCAGCCGATCCGGTGAAAGCCAGAAGACGGACACGGAAAACGGGGAGGGATCGCCGTTTTCGGCTGTACTCAAGTCCCGCATGGACAAAACGACCTCGGCGGACGACGTCGCAGACAGTTCGGCCGCCACCGCCGCAACATCCCCGGCCGATCCTGCCAGCACCGCGGCAGGCCTTGATCTTTCGGCGCTGCTGCCCCTTCTCGGAATCACTCCTGCCGCAACGGCGAGCGTGACGACAGAGCCTGTGGCGATCACCGAGCAGGCACGCACAATCGCTCAAGATGCGCTACAGACGGCACTTCCCGGACTTCAAGTGGCGGCCGGGGCGGTGGAAGTGGCGCCGACTCAAACGCTGGCAACCGCGGCTCCGGCCACTCTCATGAATGCGGGGTCCCGAAAGCGTCAGGAATCAGGAAGCGAAGCAAGCGCATCCGTTGGCGATGCAAAAGCCCAGGGGGGCGTCCAGACGCCCGTCACGGTGTCCGGCAAGATTGCGCCTGATGCGGCAATAAATGCCGATGCCGGCCGGCAGAACGGTGAAGTCGCTCAACCGGAAATTCCCGCCGGCGATTTCCGCGCGCTCATGGACCGCGCCGCGGCGATGACGTCCGGCATGGCGGGCGCGGCCAACGGGGCCTCGCCGAATTCGGGCCTGCGCATCGACACGCCACTCGGCCAAAATGGCTGGCATGAGGAAATGGGCCAGAAACTGACCTGGATGCTTGGCAACAATCGTCAGCAGGCCGACCTTGTTCTGACCCCGCCGCAACTCGGCCGCGTCGAGGTCTCGCTGACGATGAACGGCGACCAGGCGACCGCCATTTTCACCTCCCCCAACCCCGCGGTTCGCGAAGCACTGGAAGCCTCGCTGCAACGTCTGCGCGAAGTCCTCGCCGATGCCGGCGTAAGCCTTGGGCAGGCCCAGGTGGGTTCAGAATCGCCCAATCAGTCGTCGCGCAAGGACGGGCGCGGCGTTGGCGTTGACGAGGGTGTGCGCTATGCTTCGGCAGCCCCTTTGGCGGGATTGCAGGCAACCGCAATGGCCGGCGCCGGGCGCGGCATGATCGATATCTTCGCCTGATGCGACCGGTCGGCCGACCCGGATTACAGAATCGGCTGTATTCAGCCGTAACATGCGTTACGGGGACGCCTTGGTTGTCGTGAAGTAGGCAAGGCGTAACCGCACAAAATGCGGGAAATCAGCAACAGCGGGGATATGGAGAAAACCGATGGCGGATGCAAAGAAAGCAGAAACTGAAACGGAAGCGGCCCCGCCGAAGGCGAAGGGGAAACTGATACTGTTCATCGTCATTGGCGTTCTGGTGCTTGTACTTGCCGGCGGTGGCGCGGCCTATTTCCTGATGAAGAAAAAGGCGCCCGCGGAAGGCGAAGACGGTGAAGAGCCACAAACTGAAGTCAAGGCCAAGAAGAAGGACAAGAAGGCGGATCACCACACCGCTCCCTCCTTCTACAAGTTCGACAAGGCATTTACGGTAAAGCTGCAGACGGAACAGCAGGAAGCCTATCTCCAGGCGGAAGTACAAGTGCGCGTACTTGATGCGGCAGTGCTGGAACTGCTGAAGCAGTATGACCCGGAACTAAAACACCGCATCATGCTGATCCTGCTGACCAAAAAGGCGTCGGATCTGGGCACGGCCCCGGGTGTCCAGCGACTGTCGAACGAAATTCGCGAGACCGTGAACAACACGCTGGAACCGCCTGTCGTCAAGAAGGGCAAGGACAAGGTGGAGACCAAGGAGGCCAAGGAACCGGGTGATACCGCCGCACCCGATGCGCCGGTGCAGGCCGTGCTGTTTACCTCCTTCATCATCCAGTAAATACACGATGAGCCAGGACTTTCTCTCGCAGGAAGAAGTGGATGCCCTGCTCAAGGGCGTCACCGGCGAAGCCGACGAGGCGGCGCCGGAAGCCGACAACCACGACGTCAAGAGCTATGACCTCGGACGTCAGGAGCGGATCGTCCGTGGCAGGATGCCAACGCTCGAACTCATCAACGAGCGCTTCGCGCGCTACCTGCGCATCGGGCTGTTCAGCTACATGCACCGCAGCACCGAAGTCTCGGTGGGCCCGATCAAGGTGCAGAAATACAGCGAGTTCATCCGCAACCTGGTGGTGCCGACCAATCTGAACCTGATCCAGGCCAAGCCGCTGCGCGGCACCGGCCTGATCGTGTTCGATCCCAACCTGGTGTTCCTGGTCGTGGACAACATGTTCGGCGGTGACGGGCGCTTCCATACCCGCGTCGAGGGCCGTGATTTCACGGCGACAGAGCAGCGCATCATCCAGGGAATCCTCAACGTCGTCTTCGAGGAATACCAGAAAGCCTGGGCGCCGGTCTATCCGCTGAAATTCGAGTACATCCGCTCGGAAATGAACACCCAGTTTGCCAATATCGCGACACCCTCCGAGGTGATTGTTTCGGTGACCTTCACCATCGAACTCTCCGGCACCACGGCGGAAATGCATTTCTGCCTGCCCTATTCGATGGTGGAGCCAATTCGCGACGTGCTCTACAGCACCATGCACAGCGAGCAGGCTTCGTCAGACAAGCGCTGGACGGGAACGCTGACGCGCCAGCTGCAAACCGCCGAAGTCGAGCTGGTAGCCAAACTCGGCGGCGCCAGTGTCACTTTTGGCGACATCATCAACATGAAGGTCGGGGACATCATTCCCATCACCGTCGATGAAAACGTTCCGGTCGCCGTGAATGGGGTCCCGGTGGTCGAATGCCGCTACGGAACAAGGAACGGGCAGTACGCACTGAAGATCGAGCGCTTCTTCGCCGAAGAAGACGCCCAGGCATAAATACGCGGGGAGCACGCGATGAGCGAAACGAACGAAACTGAAGAGCAGGTATCCGAAGACGATTGGGCGGCAGCCATGGGCGAACAGGCCGCGGTCGAGGGCGAGGCCGTGACAACGACCCAGCCAGCGGCGATTTTCGAGGAGCTTTCGGGATCCGCCGAAAAATCGGCAACGCCGCAGGGCTTCGACATGATCCTCGATATCCCGGTCAACCTCACCGTGGAACTGGGCCGCACCAAGATATCCATTCGCAACCTGCTGCAACTGGCCCATGGCTCGGTCGTCGAACTCGAGGGAATGGCGGGCGAACCGATGGATGTGCTGGTCAATGGCACCCTGATCGCACAGGGCGAGGTTGTCGTGGTGAATGAAAAATTCGGCATCCGGCTCACCGATATCATCACGCCCCAGGAGCGGATCCGCAAACTGAATCGCTGATAAGTCCCGGCTTCCGCCCTCTGCTTGGGCGTTTTTCGCCGCCAGCGGAAGCCTAAGCTCGCGCCCTATCAGGTCATCCCGGTTGCGAGCATGTTTCGTCTTTCCCCTGTCCCTTTGCTGCTTTTCTTCATGGCGCAGGCGGCTGCACAAACGCCCCAGGCAGGGGCGGCAGTGACCGACCTGGGGGGCAGCCTGTGGCAACTCTTTCTTGGTTTGGCGCTGGTCCTGGCACTGGTGGTCGGCAGCCTTTGGGTGCTGAAGAAACTGGTCACCCCGCGCGGTGAAGGCGCCGGACTGGTGCGAGTCGTTGCCGGCACCGCCGTCGGCGCGCGTGAGCGCGTCGTCATT
Source organism: Rhodocyclales bacterium (assembly GCA_021413665.1). Classification (GTDB taxonomy): domain Bacteria; phylum Pseudomonadota; class Gammaproteobacteria; order Burkholderiales; family Rhodocyclaceae; genus Sulfuritalea. The sequence goes on from JAIOPW010000525.1 coordinate 13,670, forward strand.
GTCGAAATCGGAAGCACCTGGCTAGTGCTGGGTGTGGCGCCGGGCCATGTGTCGGCCCTGGCCGAAGTTCCCCGTCAGGCCTCGACTGCCCAGCCCGCCGGCGCGGGCGCCTCTTCCGCCGAAGGATTTCCCGACTGGCTGCGCCGGCTGACGCAGAGGAGATAGGCGATGCCGGGGCGACTACTTCGCAACGCGCTGTTCCTGGCATCGCTTCTGGCGCCGGCATTGGCCCAGGCCCAGGTTTTGCCGGCGGTCACCAGCAGCGCGGCAGCCGGTGGCGGCACCCAGTGGTCGCTCTCGATCCAGACCCTGCTGCTGCTCACCAGCATCACCTTCCTGCCAGCGATGCTGCTGATGATGACCAGTTTCACGCGCATCATCATCGTCCTTTCCCTGCTGCGCCACGCACTGGGAACACAGACCTCGCCGCCCAACCAGGTCATCGTCGGGCTTGCCCTGTTTCTTACCTTCTTCATCATGGCCCCGGTTACCGAGCGCATCTACACGGAGGCCTATCTGCCCCTCTCGGAGAACAAGCTCAGCTTCCAGGGCGCGCTCGACAAGGGCGCGGTACCCTTGCGCGCCTTCATGCTCAAGCAGGTGCGGGAGGCGGATCTCGCCACCTTTACCAAAGTCGCGAAATTGCCGGTTCCGGCCAAGGCGGACGACATCCCGATGCGGGTCCTGATACCCGCGTTCGTCACCTCCGAACTCAAGACGGCGTTCCAGATCGGCTTCATCGTTTTCATACCCTTCCTGATCATCGACATGGTGGTGGCCTCGGTACTCATGTCGATGGGCATGATGATGATGTCGCCGGTCATCGTCGCCCTGCCCTTCAAGATCATGCTGTTCGTGCTGGTGGATGGCTGGAACCTGCTTATCGGTTCGCTGGTCCTGAGCTTCGGCTAGAGACCCGCCATGACTCCCACCACCGTCATCGAAATCGGTCGCAACGCCCTCGAGATCACACTCCTGATTTCCGCCCCGCTTTTTATCGCGGCATTGGTGACGGGCCTCATCGTCAGCATTTTCCAGGCCGCGACGCAGATCAACGAAGCGACGCTCTCCTTCGTCCCCAAACTGGTGGCGATTTTCATCACCCTGATCGTCGCCGGTCCCTGGATGATCACGATGATGACCGACTACATGCGCCGCCTCTATGAATCGATCCCCGCCATGATCGGCTAGTGAAAGGCCGTGAAACCTGGATAAGCGATCCCACTTGTCGCGCTTCACGTTTCACCGCGCCACAGAATGATCTCGATCAGTTCCGCACAACTCGACACGTGGCTTGCCCTGTTCGTGTTCCCGCTGTCGCGAATCCTCGGCCTGCTCGCGACCGCGCCGGTATTCAACAATGCCGCGTTGCCGGTTCGGATACGCCTGATCGCGGGCCTCGCCATAGCGCTGGCGCTGGCGCCGGCGCTGCCGCCCCTGCCCGTCATCCCGGCTGGTTCCTGGCTTGGGTTGGCGGTCCTCGCCGAACAGATCCTGATCGGCGTCATGCTCGGATTCACCCTGCGCATCACCTTTGCCGCGGTGGACATCGCCGGCGAACTGATCGGACTGCAAATGGGTTTGGGGTTCGCCACCTTTTTCGATCCCGGCAGCGGCGGCCAGACACCGGTTGTCAGCGAATTCCTCGGCTTGCTGACCGCACTTGTCTTCCTCGCGATGAACGGCCACTTGCTGGCCCTGACGGTTCTTGCCGAGAGCTTCACGTTGTTGCCGGTAAGCACGACGCCGATCCATGCCGCGGCGTTCTCATCGCTGATGGCATGGTCGTCTACCCTGTTTTCAACCGGAGTGCTGCTGGCTTTGCCTCTGATCACGGCCCTGCTGGTCGCCAACATCGCCCTCGGCGTACTGGCGCGCATCGCCCAGCAACTGAACCTGTTCGCCGTCGGCTTCCCCATCACGCTGGCGCTCGGATTCCTGGTATTGCTGTTGTCGCTTCCCTACATCGGCGCCGCCATGGAAGGCCTCTTCACACGGGGCTTCCAGGCCATGGGCATGGTCATGCGCGCGGCCGGGAATCCGCTCTGACCGGGGCTCCTACCTTCTTGTCAGGCGGATGACGCCCTGTGACACGCGCTGCGAGCCGAGCACCGAGGATTCCATGCCTTCCGTATATTCCAGCACCTGGTAGCCGTCGTATCCACCCTGGCGCATGAGTTCCTTGGCACGCTGGTGGAATACCACGCGCGACTCGCCGGCGCCGCCCGCGTAGAAGCGTTTCATTTTCAGCGAAAAGTGGTAGTGGCTGTCGGGGAAGGCGGCTTGCTCGATCTCCCAGTTCGGCGCCAGCGGATCGAGGATCAGATACGCCGCACCCGCATACAGGCCCCAACTGATGATTTTCTCCAGCGGAATCTGCAGCGAGTTGGAGATATTCAGCGTGGTATCGGGAATGATCGGTCCCTGCGCCGGGAGATTGCCGCTGAGGCTTGTCGGCCCGGGATAATCGAAGGCGGCACATCCGGCGAGCGTGCCGGCCAGCAGGGCAACAGACAAGAGCCGGCGGTTGCCAACCCGCGAAGCGAAATTCCTGGCAGACAAGGTCCGGGACGGCGTCATAGGTAGTTGAACAGCGACAGTTGTGAAATTCTTGAGAAGGACTGCTGCGCCGCCTCGAGGTCCACCTGCTTGCGCGTGAGGTCGCTGATCGCCTTGGCGTAGTCGAGATCCTGCAGGTCCGACAGGTTCTGCTGGTATTGCAAGCTCAGATTTTCGTTGAGGCTGGCCAGCGATTCGATCTCGTTCATGCGTGACCCGATGCCGGCACGGACCCGAAGAACATTGTTGATTCCCTGATCGAGATTGGTCAGGGCGAAGCCGATATCGTTGATGTACTTGGCATCGGCGGCCGACGTTCCGGTCGGCGCCTCGAGCGCGCCGATCAGGTTGGCAAGCGTGACGAAGATGCTTTGCGAGGCGCTGGGTGTGGTGGAAAAACTGTCGCCGCTCGCCGGCGCGCCGCTAACGCTGGTGCTGGCGCCGAGATCGAAGGCCGCCTCGGCGCCCTGCGACTTGAGCACGATAGGTTGGCCGCTCTGGTAGGCGCGCTGGTTTGCCAGCGGCGCCGGTCCGGCGGCGCCGGTCAGCAGCGAAATGCCGCTCGACGTATCGATGAGGTCATAGGTCGTGACGCCGGCCGTCACCGTGAAGTTTATGCTGACGTCCTTGGTTGTCGCGGCGCTCCAGGTCGCGGGATTGGTCACCGAGCCGGAGGTGACAATCCCCGTTCCGCTGTTGCCGGCCGCATAGTCGGTGGAGAAATAGCCATTGCCGCTGCGGATGCGCTTGAACACATCGTTGCCGGAATCGCTGACCTCGACGAAACGGCTCGGCGACACCTGCATCGTGCGCTGGCCGTCGTCGCCCTGGTAGACGATCTCATTGCCGGCGAGGATGTTGTCGACCGATCCACCGAAGGGTTCCACCGCACCCATGAAGCCGGCAAACATGTGCTGGCCGGTACCGTCCGAGGCGTTGGCAAGGCCGAGCAGTTCGTTGAAGCGCGCCCGCAGCGTGACCGCGATGCCGCTGCGGGCCGTTGCCGGCAGGTTGGTGCTGCCAGCCTGGACAGCCAGTTGGCGAACCTCCCCAAGGACTTCGCCGACACTCGTCAGTTGCGCCTCTTCCAGACCCAGGGCGAGCGAGGCATAGTCCTGGTTCTTTATGAACTGGGCCACGACCTCGCTCGATTGCGTGACTTCCAGCGCCCGCGCCGCGGCCACCGGATCGTCGCTCGGCGACAGGATCCGCCGTCCCGAAGAAACCTGCTGCTGCAAATGCAGCAACGAGGCGGTCTGCCGGTTGATGCTGGATACTCCCGCATCGAAAATCATTCCACTGCTGACGCGCATGACTTTTCTCCCGTTGCCCCGGCCCGCTATCGGCCCAGGGCAAGAATTTCGTCGAACAGGCTGCTGGCGATATCCAGTACCTTGGCCGAGGCCTGGTAGGCCTGCTGATAGCGCAGCAGGTTGGCCGCTTCTTCGTCCAGATTGACGCCGGAAAGCGATTGCAGCGCGGTCGTGGCGTGATCCGCCAGGCCCTGCTGGGCGGCGCCGATCGCCGCCACTTCGTTGGCCTTGCTGCCGACGGCGCCGACGATCTGCGAATAGGCCGATTGGTAGGTGGCCGTGGGCCCCGACGTCGTGCTGCCGATCATGGTGCTGCGCGTCTGCAAAGCCCCCAGCAGCGCGATATTGCGATTGTCGGCCACGCCGCTGGCATTGTTGTCGATCGTGAAGATGTCGCCGCCAGCCGGATTGCCGGTGATCTGCGCGGTCCAGCCGTTGTAAGTGATATCGGCGCCGGCGGTATAGGCGACGCCGAGCGCGGGAAGACCCGCGCCGATGCCCGTGACGTTGAAGGTCGTCGCGCTGGTGAAGGTGATCGTCACCGTTTGCTGCAGATTGGCATTCGGTGGCGGCGGCGCATTCACCGTCCCGGGGCTGATGGCGGCGGTACCGATGTTGGCCAGCGCGGCCGAGGAACGGATCGGTGCGGCGGCCGCTATCTGGCGCGCGTCGGTGAAGGCCACGGCGATGTTGCGGGCGCCGCTGCGCGTGGGCTGGATCAACACGCTGTCGCCGGCCGCCGGTACCCATGTACCAGCCGCAATAGTGATGCCATCGACGGTCTGGGGCAGGGCAGCGTAGGTCTGCACGACGTTGTCCGCCAGCCGTGTCAGTTGATAGTTTCCGCCGACGAAACTGAGCCGGTAATCGCTGCCGGTCAGGCGATCGATGGTCGCCGTATCGATGCTCACGGCAGGCGACCCGGCCCCCGTGTTCAGGCTGTTGGCGCGGACTGTCGGCGTGGCGACATTGAAGAAGTTGGTGCCCAGCGCGCCGGTCAGATCCTGTCCGAGGCGATGCTGGTCGTTGACGTTCTGCGCCAGCGTCATTGCAATCCGGCCGAGGGCGTTCTGCGCCGAATCCAGCGTCTGGCTGCGGAATCCGAGCAGGCCGCCGAGGCTGCCGCCGGTAATCTGCGATTCGGGCAATGTCAGCGCCGTGCCACCAACGCCGACTATCGCAACCGTGGTGCGCTCCGGATCGTCCGGCGCCTGGACCGCCTGCAACTGGTACGCCTGATTGCCCACGACCAGCGGCTGCCCGTTGCCGATGAACACGCTGAAGCTGCCATCACCCTGGGACACCGTGTTGACCCGCACCAGCTTGTTCAGCTCCTTCAGCATCTGGTCACGCTGGTCGAGCAAATCGTTGGCCGGCTGGTTGGCTGCACCCGCCTGCGCGAGGACAATGCGCTGGTTGATGTCGGCCAGTTGCGCGCTGTAAGTGTTTATCTGCGTGATCTGTTCGGCAACTTGCTTGTTCGTACCGTCGCGGATTTCGGAAAAGCGCTGATCCAGCGCCTGGAATCGGCTGACGAGGCTCTGCGCGGCGGAGAGCATCGACTGCCGGCCGGGAATTGATGACGGGTTGGCGGCGACATCCTGAACGCCCTTGAAGAATTCCGAAAGTGCGGGTGACAGCCCGGCACTGGTGTCGGCCAGCAGGTTGTCGATCTGGCGTATCTGCGCGAGGTAGCTGTCCATCTCGGCCGCGCCGGCCTCGGCGCTCAATACCTGGCGGTTGAGAAACTGGTCATAGATTCGCTGCACGGTCTGGACGTGCGTCCCCTGGCCGACAAAGCCGCTCCCGGTAAACAGCGGGACGTTGGTACCCTGAACGATCTGCTGCCGGTTGTATCCGGCGGTCGAAGCGTTGGCAATGTTGTGGCTGGTCGTCAACATGCCGACCTGTGCCGCATTAAGTCCGCTGACGCCGATACTGAAGATGCTCATGGTTGCTCCGCTATAGAACCTGAATAACGGCAAAACTTGCCGTTAGTTGAGGGATCAGCAGGAATAGAGCAACCGACGTGCCAGCCCGGTACCGCCGCGCCTGCGGCGGGACGGTGTCAGCCGGCCATGGCCTGGCGCAGCGCGGTGCCGCCGATGATGCGTTCGAGCTTGGCGGCATAGAGGGGGTCGGTGGCATACCCGGCGGCCTGCAGGCCGCGGGCAAAACCGGCCGCTTCCTGCGTGCCGAGCACCGCGGCGTAGCGCGGGGTGCCGGCGAGAAGCCTGGCGTAGTCGCCGAAGGCTTCCTCGTAGGACCCATAAGCGCGGAATCGTTCGACCCGGGACTGCGCCACGCCGGCAACGACTTCGGTGGTGTTTGCTTCAACCGCGGGTCCGCGCCAGCCTCCACCCGCCTTGATGCCGAAGATGTTGAAGCTCGGCCCGCCATCGGCGCGACGCGGTTCGGACTTGCCCCAGCCGGTTTCCAGGGCCGCCTGCGCCACCATGAAGTGGGCCGGAATGCCGGTGCCACGCTCGGCGGCGGTGGCCGCCGGCAACACGCGATCGACAAAGGCGCGCTGCGCGGCGGTGGCCGCGTCCGGCGCAAGAGTCGGCGCTGGCGAGACGGTGCCCGAAGGCGCGGGCGGCGGATTTCTCAGCGGCATGAAACCCGGCGCCACATCGCGCCGCAAGGGCAGCACCTGGTCCAGCGGCAGGCGATAGGCGGGCGGGGCGGAGCGCAGCGGCAGCGGCCCGTCGAAGGCCTGCGGCTCCTGGTTCTGGCGCGCGAGTTGCGCCTCGATCATGGCCGCCAGACCGGTACCGCGCCCACCGCCGCCGAGCGCCTGGCCGAGTTGCTGGTCGAGCAGCGATTCGTACATCCGGGTCTGGTCGCTATCGAACATTCCCTCACGCGGCGTCGCATCGCGCATGGATTTGAGCACCATCTGCAGGAACAGGGCCTCGAACTGCCTGGCCACCACCTTGTTCGCCGCCGGATCGCCCGACCTGGCCTGGCGTTTGAGTGCAGCCAGACCGTTGACATCGAAAATGTTGGTGGCGACGGCGGGACTGATCGAGTCGTTGGGCTTGGTCATGGCGATGGTCAGAATCGCATGGAGGCGGCCTTCGCGGTCGGCGAAGGAACGCAGCTAAATCTTCCCTGACCGGGATACCACGCATCCCTCCCGGCGGCTGCGTTCAGATGATTTCCAGCTCGGCGCGCAGGGCGCCGGCCGATTTCATCGCCTGCAGGATGGCCGTCAGGTCCTGCGGATTGGCGCCGAGGGTGTTCAGCGCCTTGACGATGTCGGCGAGATTGGCGCCGGCCTTGACGTTCATCAGTGCGCCGCCCTCCTGCTTGATGTCGATCTGGGCATTCGCCGTCGCGGCGGTCTGTCCGCCGGACAGCGCGCCCGGCTGGCTGACCGCGTTGTCGGTGCTGATCGACACGGACAGGTTGCCATGCGCAACGGCGCAGTTTTCCAGCAGCACGGCCTGGTTCATCACCACCGACCCGGTGCGGCTGTTGACGATCACCTTGGCCGCCATCCTGACCGGCGTCACCTCGATGCTTTCGATGCGGCCGATGAAGCTGACGCGTTCGTCGACGTTGGTGGGCGCGCGCACCCGTATCTGGCGGCCATCCGCCGCCGTGGCGGTCCCCGGGATCGCGCGGTTGATGGCCTGGACCACCCGTTGCGCGGTGCCGAAGTCCGTGCTGTTCAATTCGATATTGACGAACTCTCCCTGTCCGAGCGGCATCGGCACTTCGCGCTCGACCGTCGCGCCACCGGCAATGCGACCGACCGAAAGATGGTTCACCGTCACCTTGGACCCGGCGCCCGACGCACCGGCGCCGACCACCACCACATTGCCCTGTGCCATGGCGTAGATTTGCCCGTCGGCGCCCTTCATCGGCGTCAGGATCAGCGTGCCGCCCTTGAGGCTCTTGGCATTGCCGATCGACGACACGGTGATGTCGATCGGCTGGCCGGTGCGGGCAAAGGGCGGAAGATTGGCCGTCACCATCACGGCGGCCACATTCTTCAATTGCAATGACTGACCCGGCGGCAGATTCACGCCCATGGCCGAAAGCATGCTGATCATGCTTTGCACGGTGAAGGGCGTCTGCGTGGTCTGGTCGCCACTGCCGTCCAGGCCGACGACGATGCCATAGCCGACGAGCTGGTTGTTGCGCACGCCGGCAATCGACGCAATGTCCTTGATGCGCTCGGCGCGGGCGGTATCGACCACCAGCAGCGCGGCAAGAACCCAGAGGAAAGCGAGGAAGCTCTTTTCGATCCGTGTCATCACGGGCTCCTAAAACGGAAGGACGGTCAGGAAGAAGCGCCCCAGCCAGCCCATGACCTGCGCCGAGTCGATAAAGCCGTTCGCCTTGTACTCGATGCGCGCGTCGGCCACCTGGGTCGAGGTCACGGCATTGGCCGCGGTGATGGTGTTCGGATTGACCACCCCGGAGAAGCGCACGAACTCCTCACCCTCCTTGAGTCCGATCTGCTTTTCGCCGGACACCAGCAGGTTGCCGTTGGGATAGACCTCGATCACGGTCACCGTCAGCGTGCCGGTGAAATCGTTGGACGAGGTGTTCTCGCCCTTGCCGTTGAAGTTGTTGGTGCCGCTGGCGGCGAGCGTGGTGCCCTGGGCGCCCTTGAACGGCAGGCCGACGATGGTCGGCACGCTGACGTCGACATCCGAGCTTCGGGTGGTCTTGTTTTCCGATTTCTTCGACGCCTGGACCTTTTCCTGGATGTTGATGACCAGGGTGTCGCCGACGAAGCGGGCACGCCTGTCCTCGAACAACGGCCGCGCCGAGGCGACGCTGAATATGGCGCCGCTGCTGGGGGCGATCGCAGTGCGCGGTTCTGGTCGCGCTGTCATCGGCTGATGCACCGCCGTCGGCGGCGTGGTGGTCACGCAGCCCGCCAGCGGCAGGGCCGCCATCAGCAGGAGCAGGAATTTATTCATGATTCGCCTCGATCTTCATTACAGTTGGGTGAGTCGCGCCAGCATCGCATCCGAGGTGGTCACCGCCTTGGAATTCATTTCGTAAGCGCGCTGGGTCTGGATCATCGTCACCAGTTCCTCGGCCACATTGACGTTCGAGGTCTCGACATAACCCTGATTGAGCAGGCCGGTGCCGTTGGTGCCGGGTGTGTTCGGCGTCGGCGTGCCGGAGGATGCGGTTTCGATGAACAGGTTTTCGCCCATGCTTTGCAGGCCGCCATTGTTCACGAAGCTGGCGAGCTGGATGGTGCCCACCTGGGTCGGCGTCGCCACACCCTGCTGGGTGTAGGAAACGATGCCGTCGCGGGCGATTGAAATGCTTACCGCATTGCTCGGAATGGTGATCGTGGGCGACAGCGGATAGCCGCTGGAGGTCACGACCTGGCCGGTGCTGTCGAGCTGGAAGGCGCCGTCACGGGTATACGCGAGGGTGCCATCCGGCATCTGGATCTGCAGGAAGCCATTGCCGTTGATGGCGATGTCGAGCGGACCCTCGGTACGCTGCAAGCTGCCCTGGGTGAAAACGCGCTCGGTCGAAATCGGGCGTACGCCAGTGCCCAGCATCAGCCCGGATGGAATCTGTGTTTGTTGCGACGACTGGGCACCCGGCTGGCGCATGGTCTGGTAAAGCAAATCCTCGAACACCGCCCGCGCCCGCTTGAAACCGTTGGTACTGACGTTGGCCAGGTTGTTGGAAATGACGTCCAGGTTGGTCTGCTGGGCGTCGAGCCCGGTCTTGGCAATCCAGAGCGAGCGGATCATGTTCGTTTAATCCTTATGACTGACCGCCCCCTCCCCTGGCCTTGCCTGCCGGGAAATCCGCTTCGCGGACCGGCAAAGGGGAGGGTTGGGGCGGGGATGGGATGGGACGACGGAAGCATTATCTTGAGGAAAGAATCTGGGTCGCGGCGCGATCGTTGGCATCGGCCGACGACAGCACCTTCATCTGCATTTCAAATTGGCGCGCCAGCGAAATCATGGTCACCATCTGCTCGGCGGCATTCACGTTGCTGCCTTCGGTATAGCCGGCGGCGATTCTTGCCCGCTCATCGACAGGCGCCGTACCGCCATCCCGGAGACGAAACAGGCCGTCCTCACCGCGCACCAGATCAGCTTCCGGCGGATTCACCAGCTTGACGCGACCCACCACGTTGACGATGTTCTGGGCGCCCGATTCGGGCACCACCGAGATCGTGCCATCGGTGCCGACGGTGACCTTGACTTCCGGCGGTATCGAGATCGGCCCGCCATCGCCCTGAACCGGCAGGCCATTGCGGGTTTGCAGCACGCCGTTGACCGTAAGTTCGAAGTTGCCGTTGCGGGTGTAGGCCTCGCCGCCGTCGGGCGCCTGCACGGCAATCCAGCCCGGCCCCTGCACCGCCATGTCGTAGGCGCGGCCGGTGTGGATCATGGGTCCGGTTGCAAAATCGGTATGCGTGCTGGCATCGACGACGAAGGCCCGTGTCGGCAGGCCTTTTTGCGCCGCATTCGATTGCACCTGCACGGCGCGCAAGCGGTGTTCCTCGGCGCGGTAGCCGGTGGTCGACACGTTTGCCAGATTGTGCGCGACCGCCGCCTGCCGGTTCAGCGTCTGGCTGGCGCCGGTCATCGCGGTGTAGATCAGTCTGTCCATCTGCGCACCCTATTTGCCATTTCGCAACAGCCCACTCTTATTCGAGCGAAGCGAGCCAATCTGTAGCCTCCCCGCGAGGGGAGGATGGGAGGGGCGGGCCCATCTGCCGCTTTTCGCATGTTTCGTCATCAATGGATCGGCTGGCTGTCAGTTGCGTTACCGCAGATTCACCAAGGTCTGCAGGATGCTGTCCTGCGTCTTGATGGTCTGGGCATTGGCCTGATAAACGCGCTGCTGCGTGATCATGCTCACCAGTTCCGCCGTCAGGTCGATGTTGGAATCTTCCAGTGCCGCGGATTGAAAGACACCGAACTGACCGGATGACCCCGGCGTACCCAGGATCGCCGTACCGCTGTCGGGCGA
>JAIOPW010000526.1 GCA_021413665.1 Rhodocyclales bacterium
GGCCAGCATCAGGATGCCGACCAGGATCACGCGACCGATCAGCACGCCGTCGAGCACCGGCGCCGCCGGCGGACGCGGTGGCCGCTGCATGATGCCGCGCTCGGCCGGTTCGAAGGCCAGCGGCAGGCCGAGCAGCACGGCAGTGGTCATGTTGATCCAGAGGATCTGCAGCGGGGTGATCGGCAACGTGACGCCGGCGACGATGGCGGCGAGGATCACCAGGCCCTCGCCGAAGTTGGTCGGCAGGGTCCAGGTGATGAACTTCACCAGGTTGTCGTAGATGCCGCGGCCTTCTTCGACCGCCGCCTCGATGGTGGCGAAGTTGTCGTCGGTGAGCACCATCGCCGCCGCTTCCTTGGCCACGTCGGTGCCGCCCTGGCCCATGGCGATGCCGATGTCGGCCTGCTTCAGCGCGGGGGCATCGTTGACGCCGTCGCCGGTCATCGCCACCACTTCGCCGGCGGCCTGCAGTGCCCGCACCAGGCGCAGCTTCTGCTCCGGCTCGACGCGGGCGAAGACGTCGACACGACCGGCGGCGGCGCCGAGCGACTTGTCGTCCAGGCGCGCCAGGTCGCGGCCGGTCAACACCTCGGCGGCGCCGGCATCCTTGACGATGCCGACCTGGCCGGCGATCGCCCGCGCCGTTTCGGCGTGGTCGCCGGTGATCATCTTCACCCGGATGCCGGCGGCATGGCAGGTGCGCACCGCGCTGACGGCACGCGGGCGCGGCGGATCGATCATGCCGACGAGGCCGAGGAAGGCCAGGTCGGCGCCGGGCTTCTTTTCGTCGAGGATTTCACCGTGCGCCAACTGGCGCCGCGCCAGGGCCAGCACGCGCAGGCCGCGACTCGCCATCCGCGCCGCGGCGGCCTCCAGTGTCGCTGCGTCGACCGGGACCTCGCCGCCGTCGGCGGCGAGCATGGCGCGGCAGGCCGGCAGCAATTTTTCGATCGCCCCCTTGACGTAGGCGATCGATCGACCTTCTATCATGTGCAGCGTCGACATGGTCTGGCGTGCGGAATCGAAGGGCAATTCGTCCTGGCGCGGAAACACGTTGCGCAGGGTGGTTTCGTCGAGGCCGCCCTTGCGCGCCAGGACCAGCAGCGCGGCCTCGGTCGGGTCGCCGGTGATCAGCCATTGCCGATGCTCGCGGTAGAGCGCCGCGTCGTTGCACAGCGCGCCGGCGAGGAGCGTCTCAAGCACAGCCGCGCCCGCCGGATTTCCGGAAGCCGGCGTTGGCGGGCTTTGCGTACCTGGGATTCCGCTTCGCGGGCAGGTAACGGCGATTTCACCCTGCCGTGTCAGTTCGCCTTCCGGCGTATAGCCGGTACCGCCGACCGCGAAGCTTTCGCCGCCGGCCCAGACCTCGGTGACGGTCATTGCGTTTTCGGTCAGCGTGCCGGTCTTGTCGGAGCAGATCACCGTGGTGCTGCCCAGGGCTTCCACCGCCGGCAGGTGGCGGATGATGGCGCGGCGCTTCGCCATGCGGC
>JAIOPW010000527.1 GCA_021413665.1 Rhodocyclales bacterium
TGCAGCACGCAGGCGGCGGAGCGCTTGTGGATTTCGCCGCGGCCGGCCTCGCTGGCGGCGGCCACTTCCTTCAGCACCTGGTAGGAAAATGCCCGCACCGATTCCAGCGCGGCGTACATGTCGGCCAGCATGCCCTGCACCAACTGGAAGCCGGCGATGGGCTGGCCGAACTGGACGCGCGTTTTCGCGTAGTCGAGCGACAGGTCGAGCGCGCGCTGGGCGAGGGCGATGACATGGCCGCTGAAGAACACGCGTTCGATGTCGAGCCCGCTCATCACCACCTTGACGCCCTTGTCTTCGCCGCCGACCAGGTTGGCCACCGGCACGCGGCAATCGTCGAACAGCAGTTCGCCGGTCGGGCTGCCGCGCCAGCCCATCTTCTTCAGGTTCTGCGCCACCGAAAAGCCCGGCGTGCCTTTTTCGACGACGAAGGCAGAGATGCCGTGCCGGCCTCGCTCGGGATTGGTCCTGGCGTAGATCAGCAGCAGGTCGGCGACCGGACCGTTGGTGATGAACATCTTGCGGCCGTTCAACACGTAGTGGTCGCCGTCGCGCCGCGCCGTGGTCTTCATCGAGCCCAGCGCGTCCGACCCGGCACCGGGCTCGGTCAGGCCCAGTGCGCCGATGCCCGAGAGCATGCGCGGCAGGAAGCGCGCCTGCTGTTCGGGACTGGCGTTCCGCACCAGGTTGTTCACGCACAGGTTCTCGCTCGCACCCCAGCTCGCACCGAGCATGTTGTTCCAGTAGGACAGCGCCTCGCCGATGAACCCAGCGACTCGGGCACCGTGGTGCCGAGCAGGCCGACGTCGCCCATCTTGCGGTACTCGTCCGCCGGGAACCAGTCGTCATCGTCCATGCGCCGCAACAGCGGATGGTGCCTCTCCCTGGCATAACGCCAGGCCATGTCGTAGACCTGCTGGTGCTGTTCGTCGAAACCGTAGTTGCGCAGATCGATCATGGCCATTTCCTTTCCTGAAGAATCAGTCTAGCCGATCAGGCAGGCCCCTTGATCGCACCGCCTTCATGACAGACAATGCCCGATCATCCGGAGGAGTGTTCCATGCCCGCCCACTTTCTCGCCACGCTGCCGAACTTCCTGGCCTACCTCGGTGCCGCCATCACGCTGCTGGTGGTATTCGTCGCGATCTACCTCTACGTCACGCCTTATGACGAGATCGCCCTGATCCGCGGCAACAACACGGCGGCGGCGATTTCGCTTTCCGGCGCCGTGCTCGGCTTCGCCATGCCGATTGCCAATGTCATCGCCCACAGCGACACACTGGTGGACCTCGCGGTCTGGGGCGTCATCGCCGGCATCGTGCAACTGCTGGCCTGGGGCGTGGCGCGCGTGGCGCTGCCAACCCTGCGGGAAGACATCGCCGCCGGACGCGCGGCGCCAGCCACCTTCGTCGCCGCGCTGTCGATCACCGTCGGCCTGCTCAACGCCGCCTGCATGACGTACTGACGCTCATCCCACCAAGATCCACACATCGACGATACAACACGCGAAAAGCGAATTGAAGACCCGCCCCCCCATCCCCCCTCGCGGGGGGCTACTGATTGGCTCGCTTCGCTCGACTATCCCCAGTCGCTCGGAACGGGTTATTACACGCTAACAAGGAGACACTCATGGCACTCATGGATTTCATCAAGAAACAGTTTATCGACATCATCCAGTGGACGGAGGACGACGGCGAGACCATGGCCTGGCGCTTCCCCATGGCCGAAATGGAAATCCAGAACGGCGCCAGCCTGACGGTGCGCGAATCGCAGATGGCGGTGTTCGTCAACGAAGGCCAGGTCGCCGACGTCTTCGGCCCCGGCATGTACAAACTGACGACGCAGACGCTGCCGGTGCTGACCTACCTGAAGAACTGGGACAAGCTGTTCGAGTCGCCCTTCAAGTCCGATGTCTATTTCTTCAGTACCCGGCAGAAGCTCGACCGCAAGTGGGGCACGCCGAATCCGGTCACCATCCGCGACAAGGATTTCGGCATGGTGCGCCTGCGCGCCTTCGGCATTTACGCCTTTCACCTGAGCGACCCCAAGGCCTTCCACACCACGATTTCGGGGACGCTGGAGAGCTACAGCAGCGAGCAGCTCGAAGGCCAGTTGCGCAACACCATCGTCGGCCACATCTCGGACATATTCGGCGAATCGGGCGTGCCCTTCATCGACATGGCGTCCAACCAAGTCGAGTTCGGTAACGCGCTGAAAGCCAAGATGGAACCGATGTTCCAGGCTTACGGCCTTCAGCTCGACAGCCTCAACGTGCAGAACATCTCGCTGCCCGAGGAATTGCAGGCCATGCTCGACAAGCGCATCGGCGTGAACATCATGGGCGGCATGCAGGCCTACACGCAGTTCCAGACCGCCGAGGCGATCCCGCTGGCGGCGGCCAACGAAGGCGGCCTGGCCGGGCTGGGCGCCGGGGTCGGCGTCGGCTTCGGCGTCGGCCAGCAGGTCGCCGCCTCGATGGCGCAGTCGCTGAACCCCGCCGCAGCACCGGCGCCGACTTCTGCGCCGGCCGCTGCGCCCGTTTCGCCGGACGAAATTGTCGCCACGATTGAAAAGCTGCACGGCATGGTCGGCAAGGGCATGCTGTCGCAAGCCGAGTTCGATGCGAAGAAGGCGGAGTTGTTGAAGAGGCTGGAGTAAAAAACAATTGGCCACAGAGATCACAGAGATCACAGAGGAGAGCAAAGGGTTTTACTCTGTGTCCTCTGTGATCTCTGTGGCT
>JAIOPW010000386.1 GCA_021413665.1 Rhodocyclales bacterium
TACCCATGAGCGCCGAAACCGATGCCCGGCAGCGAGAAGTCGCGGCCATGTTCGATCGTCATGGCCCGGGCTATCGCTGGTGGGCGGTGCTGACGGTCATGCTCGGCACCGTCTCCGCCATCATGGAGGCCACGGTGGTGAACGTGGCGCTGCCGGAAATCATTCGCGTCTTCCATCTCGGCCACGACCAGGTGCAACTGCTTTCAACCGG
Source organism: Rhodocyclales bacterium (assembly GCA_021413665.1). Taxonomy (GTDB): domain Bacteria; phylum Pseudomonadota; class Gammaproteobacteria; order Burkholderiales; family Rhodocyclaceae; genus Sulfuritalea. The sequence goes on from JAIOPW010000386.1 coordinate 212, forward strand.
CTTCCTCGCCGCCACCACGGCGTCGATGCTGCTGGCAACCTGGGCCATGCAACGTTTCGGCGTGCGCCGCACCTTCGTCGGCGCGCTGGTGTTGCTGGTCGGCTTCTCGATCCTCGCCGCCTTGAGTGATCGTTTCGAACTGCTGGCGCTGTGCCGCATCGGCCAGGGCAGCATCGCCGGCCTGATCCAGCCGCTGTCGATGGTGGTGATCATCGATGTCTTTCCACCGCAGGAGCGCGGCCGGGCGATGGGCGCCTACGGCCTTGGCATCGTGCTGTCGCCGGCGGTGGGGCCGGTGGCGGGCGGCCTGCTGGTGGACCACTTTGGCTGGCGCGCGGTTTTCCTCGTCACCGTACCGCTGTGCCTCGCCGCGATCGCGCTGGCGCCGCGCTACGTGATCGCCGGGCGGCCCCTGGCGGGCGCGCGCAAGCGGCCCTTCGACATCATCGGCCTGGCGCTCGTGATCGCCGCCCTGTGCGCGCTGCTCGGTGGCCTGGCCGCGCTGATCCGCCAGCCGGCGCTGGGCGCGGCCGCCGTGGTGACGGGCATCTCGCTTGCGATCGCCTTCGTGGTCTGGGAACGTGGCACGCTGCATCCGCTGCTGGATTTCAGCATATTCCGCGAGGCCGGCTTCGGCGCCGCGGTGCTGGTGGCGCTGGCGTATGGCGTCGGCATCTACGGTTCGACCTACCTGGCGCCGGTGTTCGCGCAGATAGGCCTTGGCTTTTCCGGTTACGAGGCCGGGCTGATGCTGCTGCCGGGCGGTGTGGTGCTGGCGCTGGTGCTGCTGCGGGCGGGGAAACTGGCGGACCGCTTGCCGTCGAACCGCGTGGCGATGGCGGGGCTGATGTTCTTCTCGGTGTCGGCGATCCTGATGGGGCTTTCGTCCACCACCACCGGCTTCTGGCTGCTGGCGCTGTGGGTGGCCATCGGACGCGTCGGTCTCGGCCTGATCATCCCCGGCCTGAATGCCGGTGCGCTGCGCTTGCTGCCCTATGGCACCGAGGCGGCGGGCTCGGCCTCGATCAATTTCTTCCGCCAGCTCGGCGGTGCGCTCGGCGTCACGCTGCTGGCGCTCTTCCTCGAAGGGCGCGAGCGCCAGTTGGACTCGGTGCACGGTTTGCAGCCGATGCAGGAAGGCTTCTTCCTGATCGCCTTCGTCTATTGCCTCGCCCTGATTCCCGCCTGGCGCATGACGGGCCGGCCCCGCCAGACCCTCACCCTCTAGGAGACTCGATGCCCCTACCCAAAGTGCTGCAGGACAATCTGGCGCTGCCCGTGATCGGGGCGCCGATGTTCATCGTCTCGCAACCCGCGCTGGTCATGGCGCAATGCATGGCCGGCATCGTCGGTTCCTTTCCGGCCCTGAACGCGCGGCCGAAGGAAGTGCTCGACGAATGGCTGGCGACCATGACCGGCGAGATCGCCGCCGCGCGCCGCGCCGAGCCTGCGCGCAAGATCGCGCCGTTTGCCGTGAACCAGATCGTGCATCACTCCAACGACCGGCTCGACCACGACATGGCGCTCTGCGTCAAGCACCGGGTGCCGATGGTCATCACCAGCCTGCGCGCGCCGGGCGAGGTGGTGCAGGAGGTGCATCGCTACGGCGGCATCGTCTTCCACGACGTGATCAACGTGCGCCATGCGCTGAAGGCGGTGGAAGCCGGCGTCGATGGCCTGATCCTGGTCGCGGCCGGCGCCGGCGGGCATGCCGGCACGCTCAGCCCCTTCGTCCTGGTGTCGGAGGTGCGGCGCTTCTGGGACGGCCCGATCGCCCTCTCCGGCGCGATCACGCGCGGCGAGCAG
>JAIOPW010000107.1 GCA_021413665.1 Rhodocyclales bacterium
CTCCGTGCCGGTGTAGTACTCGGTGATGTACACCATCAGGCCGGTCAGCACCAGGCCGATCACCGCCGCACCGTAGAGGCGCATATGCGAACCGCCGCTGATGTTCAGCACGCTGTCGAGCAGGTGGTCGTCGATCAGCCACGTGGTCATCGGGTAAAAGGCAACCAGTGCCAGCAGACCGGCAACCGCCAGGCCCCGATATAGCGCGTTCATGATCTTGCCGCCGTCACGAGCCTTGACAAACATCACGCCGATGATCGAGGCGATGATCGAGAAGCCACCCAGGGCCAGCGGATAGATGACCGCCTGTTCGGCGAAGGCGGGATTCGCCTTCAGCAACAGCACGCCCAGCAGCATGGTCGCCACCGTCGTCACCGCATAGGTTTCGAACAGGTCGGCCGCCATGCCGGCGCAGTCGCCGACGTTGTCGCCGACGTTGTCGGCGATCACCGCCGGGTTGCGCGGATCATCCTCGGGAATACCGGCTTCCACCTTGCCCACCAGGTCGGCGCCAACGTCGGCGCCCTTGGTGAAGATGCCGCCGCCGAGTCGGGCGAAGATCGAGATCAGGGAGGAACCAAAACCCAGGCCGACCAACGGATGGATGATGTCATCCAATTTGACGCCTGGCCCGCCCATCATTTTCAGTACGGCGTAATAGCCGGCGACGCCCAGCAGGCCGAGGCCAACCACCAGCATGCCGGTAATGGCGCCGCCCTTGAAGGCGACATTCAGCGCCTCGTTCAGGCCGACGGTTGCCGCCTGCGCGGTGCGCACATTGGCGCGAACCGAAACGTTCATGCCGATGTAGCCGGCAGCACCGGACAACACGGCACCAATCACGAAACCAATAGCCGTCTTAGGGCCGAGAAATATCAGAATCAGCACGGCAAGTACCGCACCGACGATGCCGATCGTCGTGTATTGACGGTTGAGATACGCTTGGGCACCTTCCTGAATGGCCGCCGCGATTTCCCTCATGCGGTCATTACCCGCCGGTTGCGCCAGAATCCACTGGCTCATGATCCAGCCGTAAGCGATTGCCGCCACCGCGCAGATCAGCGCAAACATCAGTCCTGCTGACATAAATACCCCCCCGATAATTAATGAACTCAACACTAGATTTTATCACGCCATCCGAAATACGTTGTCTCGGCGACGCCAACTTTTTGTTGCTTCGGGCCCGCCAGGATTCCAAGGGGCCACTGCCCGACCCGGCGCACGTATCGCGCGACTTCGAGCTTATGCCGAAGTCGCGTTCCAAATCCAAAAATGGGTTGATGGACCAATCCGCTGGATGGATGCATTGCGCACAAAATGGCGGATATAGTAGATGTCAAAGGGCAACATCATTCGCATCCTGGATCAACCATCCGATCCGATCACACGAAAGGAAAGCCAGATCATGCCGCACGGGAAAGTATTGGTGGCGCAGGGCGGTGGACCGACCGCCGTCATCAACCAGTCGATGGCCGGCGTTGTTCTTGAGGCCCGCAAGTTCCGAAATGTCGAGCTGGTCTATGGCGCCTATCACGGGGTATCCGGCATCATCAACGAAGAATTCCTTGACCTGACCCAGGAAACCAGCCACAACATCGAAATGGTGGCCAGAACGCCGTCTTCGGCGCTGGGTTCGACACGCGACAAGCCCGACCTCAAATATTGCCAGGAGATCTTCAAGGTTCTCAAGGCCCATGGCATCGGCTACTTCTTTTACATCGGCGGCAATGATTCCTCCGACACCGTCCGCATCGTCAGCGAGGAAGCAAGGCGGGCCGGCTACCCGTTGCGCTGCATCCACATTCCGAAGACCATCGACAACGACCTGGTGGGCAATGACCACACACCCGGATACCCGTCCGCTGCGCGCTTCGTGGCGCAGGCTTTCATGGGAGCCAATCTGGACAACGCCGCCCTGCCCGGTGTCTATCTCGCGGTAGTAATGGGCCGGCATGCCGGATTTCTGACAGCCGCCGCCGCACTTGGAAAGAAATTCCCGGACGATGGCCCGCATTTGATCTATCTGCCGGAGCGCGTATTCAGTGTCGAAAAGTTCCTGGCAGACGTCAAGGCGACTTACGACAAGTACGGCCGTTGCGTTATTGCGGCCTCGGAAGGTATTCACGATGAGCAGGGTGCGCCGATCATTTCCCAGCTGACGACCGAGGTGGAGCGGGACGCCCACGGCAACATGCAGTTGTCGGGCACCGGCGCCCTGGCCGACTTGCTGTGCGACGAGATCAAGCGCAACCTCGGCATCAAGCGCGTACGCGGCGATACCTTCGGCTATCTCCAGCGCTCATTCATGGGCTGCGTCTCGGATGTCGACCAGCGCGAGGCGCGCGAGGTGGGCGAAAAGGCGGTGCAATACGCCATGTGGGGAGACCGCGACGGCTCGGTTGCGATCAAGCGTACCGGCTTTTATTCCGTCGACTACCAGTTGGTTCCTCTGGAAAACGTCGCCGGGAAAACCCGGGTCATGGAAGACGAGTTCATCGCGCCCAGCGGCACCGACGTCACCGACGCATTCCGCATGTATCTGCGGCCCCTGCTCGGCTCCGGCATGCCGGACGAGTATCGCCTGCGCCTCAACAAGGTCGCCAAGATACTCAACCCCACCAGATAGGCGCTTCCAGCCTGACCGGGCTGCGTAAGAAACGTCCGGTCAATCGCCGAAGCTGATCCCGATATCCCTGCCAGTCTGCAGGGTGTCGCTGTCCAGCGGGACGCCCTTCATGCGGCCGGCCACTTCCTCCAGCGCCACGTAATTCACGTTGGGGAAACCCAGGGCCACCATGATACCGGACTGCCCCTCGTCGAGCGCCCTGACCGCGGCGGTGCCGAAGCGCATCGCCGCCAGCCGGTCGAAGGATGTCGGGCTGCCACCGCGCAGCAAGTGGCCCAGTACGACTACCCGGACGTCCTTGCCGGTCCGTTCCCCAAGCACCTTCGCCACCCGCTCGCCGACGCCGCCCAGACGTTCGGCGTGACCGATCTCCGCGGGAGCCAGGATTTCGCGGTGACCATGAATTGGCTCGGCGCCTTCGGCGACAACGACGATTGAATACATCCGCCCCTCCGCCTCCCGGGCGCGAATCTTGGCGGCAACCTTGTCGATATCGAAGGGAATCTCCGGAATCAGGATGGCGTGCGCGCTACCGGAGATTCCGGCGTGCAGGGCGATCCATCCCGCATAGCGGCCCATGACCTCGACCACCATGACCCGTTGATGACTTTCCGCCGTGCTGTGCAGGCGGTCAAGGCACTCGGTGGCGAAACCCACTGCGGTATCGAAACCAAACGTGGTGAAGGTCTTGTCCAGATCGTTGTCGATCGTCTTCGGCACGCCGACGACGCGCAGGCCCTTCTGATGCAGTGCATTGGCGATGGTCAGCGAACCGTCGCCACCGATCGACACCAAGGCATCGATTTCCTTTCGCGCGAAGAACTCCAGAATTTCACCCGAGAGATCCATGTCCTTCGTCGTGCCGTCCGGCATTCTCATCGGAAAATGCAGCGGATTGCCTTTGTTGGTCGTGCCCAGGATGGTGCCGCCCAAGTGTCCGATTCCACGTACCTTTTCCCGGGTGAGACGATATACCCCACCATCCGGATAACGTTCCGGAAAAAGAATGCCGTTGAAGCCTTCGTGGATGCCATAGCACTCCCAGCCGCGGTTCGCGGCGGCAATGGCTACGGCGCGGATCACGGCATTCAGACCGGGAGCGTCGCCACCGCCGGTGCAGACAGCTATGCGTCGGATGTGACTGGACATGGAGACTCCTGCTTTGAGGATGGGGCGTAAGGACAGGTCAACTCAGTGCGGCGAACAGGGCGCTCTTGATCCCATCGAGCGAACCGACGCCCGACACCTTGCGATATTTTGGCGCGCCCTTGGCTCCGGTATCTGCCCACTTCGAATAGAAGTCGGTGAGCGGCTTGGTCTGGGCGTGATATGCCGACAGACGCTTCCTGACCGTCTCCTCCTTGTCGTCGTCACGCTGGATCAGGGGTTCGCCAGTGGCATCGTCTTTGCCTTCGACCTTGGGCGGATTGAATACGACGTGATAGGTGCGCCCCGACCCGAGGTGCACCCGGCGTCCACTCATGCGCTTGATTATTTCCTCATCGCTGACGTCGATTTCCAGAACATAGTCGAGTTCGACGCCTTGGGTGCGCATGGCTTCGGCCTGCGGAATGGTGCGGGGGAATCCGTCGAAGAGGAAGCCCTTGGCACAATCCGGCTGCTTCAGACGTTCGGCGATCAGCCCGAGGATGATGTCGTCGGAGACCAGACCACCGGCATCCATGACCTTTTTTGCCGCCAGGCCCATCGGCGTACCTGCCTTGACTGCAGCACGCAACATGTCGCCGGTGGATATCTGCGGAATGCCATATTTTTCGGTGATGAATGTCGCTTGCGTTCCCTTGCCGGCGCCCGGCCCACCTAACAGGATTAGTTTCATGTCTGCCCCCCCAAAAATTGTTTATCTAACTGATTTAATGGATTTTTTTATTAGGCAGAAGTTACTCCGAATCATTGCCGGCGTCAAACAGTCGACGCACCCGCTCGAGGTCCTCCACCGTATCGACGCCGGATGCCGGACGATGGTGGAGCGTGACCACCTGGATCGGATAGCCGTGCCATAGCGCACGCAACTGTTCAAGCGATTCACTGCGCTCGAGCGGCGCGGAATCCAGTTGCCCGAACCGCCGAAGAAAACCGGCGCGATAGGCATACAAGCCTATATGGCGTTGCGCCGGAAGATCGGCGGGCATTACTGCCCGACTTTCGGCAAACCGGTCCCGGTCCCACGGGATGGGGGCGCGGCTGAAGTAGAGGGCGCGGCCACGCACATCGCAGACCACCTTGACCACATTTGGATTGAAGAAATCCTCCACCGAGGTCAATGGATGCGCCGCGGTGGCCATCGCCGCATCGGGATCCCCACGCAGGGCACCCGCCACTGCGTCGATCACCGCGGGCTCGACCAATGGCTCGTCACCCTGCACATTGACGACGATGTCGGCGTCGTTCCATTGCAGGCGGTCAGCCACTTCCGCGATCCGATCGGTTCCGCTCTGATGATCCGCACTGGTCATGACGACATCGAAGCCGTGCTGGCGTACCGCCACGGCAATCCGCTCGTCGTCGGTGGCGATCCATACGCCCGTCGCCTGTGAGCGGCGCGCCGCCTTGGCCACGCGCACCACCATGGGCTGGCCGGCGATGTCGAGCAGGGGCTTCCCCTGCAGGCGCGTCGAACCATAGCGCGCCGGAATGACGACGTGAAACGTCATCAGACTTCGTCAGTACCCAGCTGGCGTGCTTCATCCTCCAGCATCACGGGAATGTCGTCCTTGACAGGATAGGCGAGCCTGCAGGCCTTGCAGACCAGCTCGGACGCGGACTTGCGGTTCTCCAGCGGACCCTTGCAGACGGGGCAAACGAGTATTTCAAGCAGGCGGGTGTCCATCGAGCTTCTCCAGAACAAATGCAGCAAGGTCGGGGCTCACCTCGGCCGTCACGGGCAAGACCCAGACCGGTACTGGCAAGGAAAGTCGGGCCAATTTTACGGCATCCTTTTCCGTCGTCAGGATGGCGTCACCCGCAAAAGCGAGGTCGTCCGCGCAGAAATTGTGATGATCAGCAAAGGGGTGCGCGGCAAAGTCCAGGCCCATCGCACTGAGCTGATCGAAAAAACGTTGCGGCGAGCCAATGCCGGCGACCGCGTGCAAGGTCCCGCCGGCAAGGTCGCCGGAACGGCACTCAATCCGCGGGTCGTCGAGCCGGTGGAAAACGCTCCCCTGCAGGCGCATCGCAAAAAGCGGCCGGTCGATCGCCGATGCGGGCAACGCGGTACCGCCATTGATAACCACCGCGTCCACGCCCCTCAAGCGTGAAACCGGCTCGCGCAAGGGTCCGGCGGGCAGGCACCAGCCATTCATCACGCCGCGCTCATCGAATACCGCAATCTCGACTGCGCGCGGCAGGCGATAGTGCTGCAGGCCGTCATCGGAAAGGAGTACATCGCACTCCGGATGCGCGGCGAGCAAGGCACGGGCCGCAGCGACCCGGTCCCTGCCGACAAGAACCGGACACCCGCCGCGCCGCGCCAGCAGCAAGGGTTCGTCGCCCACGTGCGCCGGATCGCTGTCGGATGAAACCTCGGTGACATCATTGACGTCACCGCGATAGCCGCGGCTGACGATTCCCGGATGCCGCCCGAGCCGGCGCATGGCCTGCGCCAGATGGATCACCAACGGTGTCTTGCCGGTTCCGCCGACGTTCAGGTTGCCGACAATGACAACCGGCACCGGAAGGCTTGCGTGTGGCAGCAGCCCGGCACGGTAGAAGGCGCGCCGCAGGGCCACGAGCGTAATGAACAGCAACGAAACGGGGAACAGCAGGCAGGCCAGCGGGCCACGCCGCCGCCAGACGGCGGCAAGGCCGCCAAGGTCAGCGTTGCGCCTGCTGCGTGGCAAAGGATATGTGCGACAGCCCCGCCAACTGGGCCGCCTGCATGACATCGATGACACTCTGATGCGCCGCCTTGGCGTCGGCATTGATGATGACCACCGGCTCCTTGCCGGGTCCTGTCAGCCGCTTCATGGCGTTGGCAATGGATTCGATGTCACGACCGCCGATCGGGGCCTTGTTCACCATGATCTCGCCGGCCGACGTGACCACCACGTTGATCTCGTTCGGCTGTTCCTTGTTCTGCGGCGCATCGGCGGTGGGCAGGTTGATCTCCAGCCCGGAAAACTTGGAATAGGTGGTGGTGATCATGAGGAAGATCAGGATCACCAGCAGCACGTCGATCATCGGGATCAGGTTGATCTCGAGCTCTTCGCGCTGTCGTCCTCGCTGGAAGTTCATGCTGCCCGCCCCTACTTCCGCTCGCCTTGCAGGATCTCGACCAGCTTCACCGCTTCCTGCTCCATCTCGACCAGGAAACCGTCGACCTGCGCCCGGAAATGGCGATAGAAGATCATGCTCGGAATCGCGATGATCAGCCCGAAGCCGGTGTTGTAGAGCGCCACGGAAATCCCGTGCGCCAGCGCCTGCGGATTGTTGCCGGACGAAGTGGGCGAGCCGAAGATCTCGATCATGCCGACCACGGTGCCGAACAGGCCCATCAGCGGCGCGATCGAGGCGATGGTACCGAGCGTGGTGAGGAAGCGTTCAAGTTCATGCGCGACACCGCGCCCGGCTTCCTCGATGGCCTCTTTCATGATCTCGCGCGAGCTTCTGGCGTTGCGCATGCCCGCAGCGAGAACCCTGCCCAGCGGCGAATGCGCCTCGAGGCGTGCCAGTTGGGCATCGGATATTCCGCTCTGACGGAAGTCGGCAACCGCGGATTGCAACAGTCCGACAGGAACGATCTTGGTTCGGCGCAACGCCGTCGCACGCTCGATGATCAGCGCAACCGCGACTACGGAAGCGAACAGCAGGGGCCAGATGGGCCAGCCGGCAGCCTGAATGATAGAGAACACGGGGACGGACTCCGGTAAGCGGGAAAGCGCGAACTTTAGCCCGAGTACGCCGATTCGGCAATACAAACGGATACCTGCGTGAAATCGGGAACAGGGCCGGAATCCGGCTTTCATCCGACGCCTTCACTGATCGGCGGCTGTATAGACTTGATGGGATATGGCTTCCCTATCCCCTGTTGCCACAAACCCGGCCGCCGACCCAGCGATGGTCGCTGCAGCCTGGTTCGCCCACTTCGCCGTGGCGTCGCTGGCGGCGATGCCACGCGAAGAAGCCCTACCGGCAAGACCTCTGGCGGTGCTCGCCGCCTTCGCCGCCATCGCGCTGGCCGAAGGGCGAACCCTGGTCATCCTGGCGCCGGACGATCAGCAACTGCCCGAAATATCCAATGCGCTCGACCTTGCCATCCGGCCACTGTGCCTGGTCCTTCCCGCCGCAGACTTTGCCGCCCGAATTGCCCTGCGCGCCACCCTGTCCCTGATGAAAAGCCGCCTCGTGCGCGAGGGAGAGGATGAGCAGGCGGCTGCGTGGCAGAGGCAGCGGGAGCGGATCGCACAAAACGCGGCGCTTTGGCAGGAAGCCCATCAATGGGTCGCCCGCAATGACCGCAGCGACTGGCCGGAGCGGGTCGCCGATCTTTTCCCTGCACGTATACTGCCCATCGCCGCCTATCGGAGGCTGCGACAGAAGAACACGGACATCACCCTGCTTTACCGCTGCGATGCGCCGCCCGAACTGATCGCACCGCCGGGCAGCCTGCTGCATGTGGGTACACGAACACACTCGGCGGACGCAAACTCAATAGCGGTGACGGATGCCAACCTGCAACTACGGATGGAATTGGCCCAACTGACACAGGACGTCGCGGAACTGGAACTGGAACTCGCCACCGCCCAGGCTGAAGTCGGCGAGTTCACGCGCCGCTATTACGAACTGGTGGGGCGTCGCATGGTCGAACTTGACGCGCTCCAGGCCAGGCTAGCCAGCGCGCAGGCGCAATGCGCGCCCGACGACCCCCGCGCCCATGCCGAAGCTCAAGACCGGCAGGAGCGAGCCGAGCAGTCGGCGCGTGAAAGCGCGCGCTTCACGCAAGCCAGCGTCGATGAGCCGGCCGCGTTCCGTCCCAGCAGCGACGTCAAGCGCATGTTTCGGCAGCTCGCACAGAAGATTCACCCCGACCGGGCGATCGACGAAGCGGATCGCGCCTGGCGCACCCATCTCATGGCGGAAGCCAATCGCGCCTATCGAGCGGGGGACGAAGCCGCCTTGCGCGAGGTGGATGTCTTGTGGCAGGAAGGGCAGCGCGACTCGGCCGACGACGGTTCGACGGGGGGACAAGTCCCGCGCGAAGCCGCCGTAGCGCCAGCGCCGACTCTTGCGCGCCAGGTGGCCGGCATGCGGGCACGGCTGCTCAGCATCGAACACGAATTACAGACGCTTTTTGGCTCAAGGCTTTATGAACTCTTCGTCGGCGCACGCCAAGCCAGGCGCCAGGGCCGAGACCTGCTCGCCGAAATGGCCGAAAAGCTCGATGACACCATCAAACAACTGGGCCAGCAACTCGCCGCGATCGACTGACCTGGCTCAATTCACCCGGCTGCCCAGTTCCATGCGCTCCAGAAAAGCTCGGGCGCCCGCATGGCCCAAACGCGCCGCAGCCCGCAGCCACTTCGCTGCCAGACGCAAGCTGCGCTTGACCCCGCTGCCGCGGAAGTAAGCGAGACCCAGTTCGTATTGTGCATCCGCCTCGCCTTGCAGGGCGGCCCGCCGCAGCCAGTGCGCACCAGCGCGAACATCCCGTGTCGATCCCTCGCCATGCAGCAGGCAGTAACCGAAGCTGTACATGGCATAAGGATCTTCGTGCACCGCCGCCGCCTGCTGGTACCAGTGCAGGGCTTCGCGCAGGTTGCGTGGCAAGCCTTGACCAAAATAGAACAGGTCCGCCAGCGCAATCTTCGCATCCAGCAGCGCCGCTGCCTTGCCATACCACAACGCCGCCTGAGGCACATCAATCGCGGTGCCGGTGCCGTGACGCAGACACTCGGCGAGCATGAAGGCCGCGTTCCGATGTCCCGACTTCGCGGCACCACGAAAGCAGCTCACGGCTTCGGACAAGCGCGGGTCATCCGCAACCGTGGCGGCGCGCAGCAAAGCATCTCCCCGCGCAAACAGATAGCGCTCCAGTTCCCTGAGCGCCTGCGGCCATCCGCTCGCCGCGGCATTTCGCAACAAGGCTTCGCCGCGCGCCGGCTGGGGTTCACCGCCGATTCCAAGCAGCAGGCAGCGCCCATATTCGGCCTGACCGTGGGCATCCCCGGCATCAGCAGCAGCCCTGTAATGAGTGCGCGCGATGGCCGCATCTGCCCGTACGCCCTCGCCATGCTCGCAGCACTCACCCAACCAGACTTGCGCCGAGATGTCGCCCTGCTCCGCCGCGCGTCGATACCAGGCGACGGCCAGCGGCTTGTTTTCCGCGACGCCGTCACCCCAACGATAGGCGTGGCCAATCTTGATTCGCGCCCGGGCGTGGCCGCGCCGGGCTGCGGCTCGCCACCAGCGCAGTGCCTCTTCGAAGTCGCGCCCGACCCGGCCGACGCCCTGCGCGTAACACTCGCCCAATTCAAACTCCGCGTCGCGGCTGCCCTTTTCTGCCGCGCGCCGATACCAGGCCATGCCGGCTTCCGGGTCGCGTGTGACGCCGAAGCCGAAGGTATGGCACTGCCCAAGCAGGAACATCGCGCCCGCCAGCCCCTTGCGCGCCGCGACGCGAAAATGTGTTGCCGCTTCGGCGGCATCTGCCGCCACCCCCTCGCCGGCATACAGGCACATGCCCAGGCAGAAGCTTGCACTAACGACACCGTCGGCCGCCGCCTCGCGCCAGTAGCCGGCGGCAAGGACACGATCCTGGCCGACGCCACGACCGAGAAAATGGCAGCGCGCCAGCAGGTCGCGCGCCCTGGGCTGCCCCTGGGCAGCGGCCAGCGTCAGCCAATGGGCGGCAGCAGCATAGTCACGCTCAACGCCAATACCGAAATAGAGCACACGACCACGCCAGTATTGCGCCAGACGCGCCCCCACCTGCGCGGCCTGCTCGAACAAGCCAGCTGCTTGCTGCGCATCGACCGCCACGCCGTGGCCGCGCAGCAAGCACAGGGCAAGCCAGGTCATGCCGCGCGTGTCACCCTGCCGCGCCGCCGACTCGAACAGACGCGCTGCTTCGTGGTGATCACGCGGCAAACCGAAGCCCTGGTACAGCAGCCAGCCCAGCACCGTCTCGCCTGCAGGACAGGCGTGCTCGGCACTCACCGAAGCCCAGCGCACGGCCGTCGGATAAGACTTGGGAACGCCTTCACCAGCGGCATGGCGCCAGGCCAGCTCCGCTTGCGCGTTGCGATTGCCGGCCTCAGCCATGCGCCGCAGCTCAATCAGTGGCAGGCCACTCCAGAAGCCCTCGGCATGACCCAGCAGTTCGAGTCCGTGCGCCGCGCCACGTTCGATCAGCGTGCTGTCGAGCGCCTCGCGCAGCAAACCGATCAGCGCTCCCGCGGGCAGGGGCATCGGGAAGTGGCTCACTGGACTACGCTCCCCCAGCCCCCTGCCCAAGGCAGGGGGCGACGGTGGTACGCCGCTGCGCTGCTCCGTAGTTTGGCTGTGCCTTCCTTGGGACGGCCCGGCGGAAGGCTCTCATAAGGGCTGGAAATTCGGACATGACGCCTACGGTAGTCGATTGGCTCCGCCACAAAGAGACCGAACAGTGGCGGCCTTATCCACAATATCTGTGGATAAGTGTGTGGATGGTCATGTGAGAAGCACGCCAAACAGCCCGTCCGCAAGGGTCTGATCTTTTTCGATCAATTTCGGAACACAAATAACATCATTATTAATCATGATGTTATTTTCGCAATTCAGCAGCAGCAAGGCTTTCCGGTCATCGCCGGTAAAGATGCCGATGCATGCCGATACTGTAGAATTTTTCACTTCCTCCTTCGCCCCGCGATACCCTCAAACCATGCTCGATACCGCACGCGTAGTCAGCATTAGCGAGCTCAACCGGCTTGCGCGACAGAGCCTTGAAAGGGATTTTCCGCTGCTCTGGGTAGCGGGGGAAGTGTCCAACCTCACGCGCGCGGCCTCGGGTCATGTCTACTTCTCGCTCAAGGATGAAGGTGCCCAGGCGCGTTGCGTCATGTTCCGCACACGGGCCCAGGCTATTTCCTGGCGACTGGAAAACGGGCAGCAGGTGGAGGCACGAGTCCTGGTTTCGCTCTATGAACCGCGCGGCGACTTTCAACTCAACATCGAGGCGCTCCGCCGGGCGGGACTGGGGCGCCTGTTCGAGGCGTTTGCCAGGCTGAAAGCAAGGCTCGAAACAGAGGGTTTGTTCGCCGTTGAGCGCAAGCGGCCACTGCCGCGCTTTCCTCGCCGGATCGGGGTCATCAGCTCGCCGCGCGCCGCCGCCCTGCGCGATGTTCTGGTGACGCTGAAGCGTCGGGCGCCACATCTACCGGTAATCCTTTATCCGAGCCTGGTGCAGGGCGACAACGCGGCGGAGGAAATTGCCAACGCACTCGCGGCGGCGGGGCAACGCAAGGAATGCGATCTCCTGCTGATGGTGCGCGGTGGCGGCAGCATGGAAGACCTCTGGGCGTTCAATGAAGAAATCGTCGCGCGTGCGGTTGCCGCGAGTCCGCTACCCGTCATCAGCGGCGTCGGCCATGAAACCGATACCACGATCGCCGATTTCGTTGCTGACCTTCGCGCCGCAACGCCGACCGCAGCCGCGGAACTGGCCACGCAGGGTTGGCACGAGGCGGCCGTCGAAATTGCGGCGCTTGGAGCCGGGCTGAGGAGCGCGACGCAATCCCGCGTCGCCAGCGCGCAACAAGGGCTGGATCAGATATCGCTGCGCCTGATTCATCCGGCGACGCGATTGGCGCAGGCGAGCAGCCGGCTCGCGCTTTTCGGATCGCGGCTTGACGCGTCGCTGGCCCATATCCTGCGCCGGCACAGGGACCGATTGAACCGCGCCGCTTTCGGCCTCGCCCGCGCCGCTCCTCGAACCGAAAACCGTCGCGGCCAGGTCGGATTGCTGGCACAACGCCTGGGCGCAGGCATCGGCGAACAACAGAGGCGACGGCGGAGTTCACTTGGAAACATCGCAGCCTCGCTCGCCCATCTGAACCCCGAGTCCACGCTGGCGCGGGGATTTGCCATCATTCGCGACGCCACCGGCCGCCTGGTGACCGACGCCACCAGCCTGCATGAAGGCCAACGCGTAAGCCTTCGTCTGGCACAGGGCGAGGCCGACGCCAGCATCCTCTCCTTCACCTCCGGCGATCGACCAATTGCCACCTGAATTATTCTTGACTATAATAGTCAACTTTACCGTCCTCCACCCCACAGCAACAGGAGAAACACCATGGAACACACCCTCCCCCCCCTGCCGTATGCGATGGATGCACTCGCCCCGCACATCTCGAAGGAAACCTTCGAATTCCACTATGGCAAGCACCATCAAGCCTATGCGACCAACCTCAACAACCTGATCAAGGGTACCGAGTACGAAACGCTCGACCTTGAAGCCATCGTCAAAAAAGCCCCGGCCGGCGGCATTTTCAACAACTCGGCCCAAGTCTGGAATCACAGCTTCTTCTGGAACAGCATGAAAGTCGGCGGTGGCGGTACGCCGACCGGCGCTCTGGCGGATGCGATCAACAAGAAATGGGGCGGCTTCGACGAGTTCAAGAAGGCCTTCCAGGCCTCGGCCGTCGGCAACTTTGGATCAGGCTGGACCTGGCTGGTTAAAAAGCCTGACGGCTCGGTCGATATCGTCAACACGTCCGGCGCCGGTACACCGCTGAACAGCGAAAACAAGGCGCTACTGACCGTTGACGTTTGGGAGCACGCCTACTACATCGACTATCGCAACGCCCGACCCAAGTTTGTCGAAACCTTCCTCAGCGCCCTGGCCAACTGGGACTTTGCGGCAAGGAACTTTGCCTGATCGGGTGACCGTGTCGCGTGGCTGAAGTGGCAATCGTCGAAGGGCGCCGAGGTGGCGCCCTTCATCGTTGGACGACCGGAGAACGGGCATGGAATCCAGAATCACGGAACTCGAAATCAAGCTGAGCCTGGGCGAAGACCATATCGAAGAACTCGATCGCACGGTATTTCGCCAGCAGCGGCAAATAGATCTGCTGCAAGCGCAAATTCGCGAGTTGTATCAACTTATCCAACCGGGCGCACCCAGCGAGCCGCGGAACCCGCGCGACGACATCCCGCCGCACTACTGAGAACCACCTGGATAACGATCCAATGCTTGGGCGCTCATCCAATCTCCCTCCCGTTTCCGCTTGCTTCAGCGGCCGGGGGGAGCCTTGTCGATGCCGGTGATCGCATATCCAGCGCCAAGACCTCGACTCTTGTACCAGCCCAGATTCATCTCAAGCGCATAGCGCGCCGGTTTGACGGCGCAATGGTTGTCCGTAGTCTTGGGCTGCATGTCCTCAACGTTGATGATGCGACCTTTTTCGTCAAGAAAGGCTACCGACAGAGGCAGCAGGGTATTGCGCATCCACATGCAGTGCTTGGCCACTTCCGGGAAAACAAACAGCATGCCGCGTTGAGGCGCCATGAGGGTGCGCTGCATCATGCCGATCTGGCGACTTTCAGGCGTCGCAGCGAGTTCAGCCTCTATGCGGTGCATTCCCGCGAACAACTCGAGCAGCGGCAGTTGCGCTTGCTGGGCCCATCCGGACGAGGCAATCCCCAGCAGGGCTGCCAACAGCGCTTTCCTGAAACTCATGATCTGTCTCCTGAGAGAATTTCAAGCCTCGGGCGCCCACATTCAACACCATTTCTGGTTCGGGACCGCCGCACCCTGCCTTTCAGGAAAAAAAATGGCAGGTTTCCCTGCCATCTTTTTATCCCCAAGAGGGAAATTACTTAGCTGCTTCAGCCTTCTTTTCCTTCTTGGCCTTCTTGGCCTTCTTTTCAGCCTTGGCCGGAGCGGCTTCAGCCTTCTTTTCAGCGGCCGGGGCAGCCTTCATGTCAGCCTTGGCAGCGGCCGGAGCGGCAGCAGCCGGAGCAGCAGCCGGAGCGGCGGCCGGAGCGGCAGCAGGCTTGGCAGCGTCAGCGGCGAAAACGGAGGTGGCGATCAGGCCGGCAGCCAGGGCAGCGATAAACTTGGTCATAGTGTTTCCTTTCATTTGGGTATAGGTAGGATGCTATTAACACCGCGGTTTCTCGAGGCGTTACGAGCATTAACGCGCTGCTTCCGATCTGGTTGACTTGGCATTCCAAGTTCGCGCCACTCCCCGGGCGCAAGCCCTTCCACGGTCCAGTCACCCACTGCCCAGCGAATCAACCTCAACGTCGGGAATCCGACGTGAGCCGTCATTCGCCTCACCTGCCGGTTTTTTCCTTCCCGCAGAACGACTTCCAGCCAGCTGGTCGGAATCGCAGCCCGATAACGGACCGGTGGTGTCCTTACCCAAAGCCCCTCTGGCTCGGGAATCTTGCGGACTTGACAGGGTCGCGTCAGAAAATCGCCTAGATCCACCCCGGCCATCAGTTGTTGCATCGCGGCATCCGTTGGCAGGCCTTCAACCTGAACCAGGTAAACCTTGCCCAGTTTGTGGTGGGGATCGGCAATCCGCGCCTGCAAACGACCGTCGTCAGTCAACACCACCAGACCTTCGGAGTCCGCATCCAGCCTGCCAGCGGCGTATACATTCGGTATCCGGATGTAGTCGGCAAGCGTCGGTCGTCCGTCGCTGCCTGAAAACTGGGTCAGTACGCCATGCGGCTTGTTGAATAGAATTAGCCGACTCAAACCGGACAACCACCACCGAACAGGTTGCAGAAGCGTTGTGCCTCCGGGTAGGGGAAAAAGTCCTGCACCGCACCTTCGCGAATCTGTTCCTGTGTCCTCTGCCAGAACGCAGCGTCGAAAAGATCGGGGTGGTAGCGCATGAACGCATCCCGAATCCTGTCAGACACCAACAGGAAAGTTGCGAACTCTTCCGGAAATATGTCGAGCCTGGACACCGAGTACCAGACCTCGCCCGACATCTCCGCCTCGAAATTCGGCGCCGGAGGGATGCGGCGAAAATTGCAGTCGGTCATGTACTCGATTTCATCGTAGTCATAAAATACCACCCGACCGTAGCGAGTGACGCCAAAGTTCTTCCACAACAAGTCGCCAGGGAAGATATTGGCGATTGCAAGCTCCCTGATGGCGTTCCCGTATTCGCGGACGGCTTCCTCCACCAGATCATCGCGCCCCGTCCTCGCCGCCTTTTCAAGGTACATGTTGAGCGGCTCCATGCGTCGCTCGATGTAAAGGTGCTTGATGACCAAGTCATCCCCATCCTCTTCCATCAGCGACGGCACCTCCCTGTAAAGCTCATCAATCAGTTCCGGCGAAAACCGCGCGCGCGGCAGTGCGACCTTTGAAAACTCGAGGGTGTCGGCCATTCGCCCAACACGATCCACCTGTTTTACCAGCTGGTACTTTCGCCGCACGGTATCGTGGTCGACCTCCTTCGAACTGCCGAAAACGTCTTTGATGACCTTGAATACATAAGGATAGGATGGCAGCGTAAATACCAGCATGACCAGACCACGGATGCCCGGAGCAATGATGAACTGGTCCGCCGAATGGTGAAGGTGAAAAATCAGGTCGCGGAAAAACATCGTCTTGCCCTGCTTGCCCAGTCCGAGCATGGTGTAAAGCTCGGAGCGTGGCTTGTTGGGCATGATGGAACGCAGAAACTGAACGTAGCCGGAAGGTACATCCATGTCGACCATGAAGTAGGCCCGCGACAGCGAGAACAACACGCTAATCCGCGATGCGTCGAGGATGATGGTGTCGAGAAACAGTTTGCCATCCGCCGAATGCAGGACGGGAACCATAAACGGATACTCGGTCGCACCATTGACCGCCTTGCCGATTACGTAGGCACCCTTGTTCCTGTAGAAGGCCGAATTGAGCACCTGTATCTGCAGATTGGCCTCGCGCGCGGGGATGGTTCCCAAATGGGACTCGACGCCGCGCAGGACAAATTCGACGTCGCGGTCCATATCCTCGAATTCGCGGACCCACCCAAAATCGACGAACACCTGCCGAATTGACGCACGGAAACCTGCCGTGTTGGGGTAATAGCAACGATAGGTTGGCGGGTCGGAATCGATGTACTCGGTTGACACCGCCGGTCGCACAAAAATGAAATCGTTGTGGAAATAGGTGCGATGCAGTATCTGACAGAACACCGAATTGAAGAAGGTCTCCGCCAACTCGGGTTGCTTGTGGTTGGTCAGCAAACCAATGAACTGCAATTTGGCATGCTGCCAGACCGCATCGCTCAGACTGTCTGCATTGAACTCACGGTGCAATTGCTCGGTGGTCTCCCTGACACGATCGTCATAGAACTGTATCCGGGCCCTGACCGCCTGCTGTCCCTCCTGCCAGCGCGCCTGATCGAAACGCGATTTGGCGAGCGCGGAACTCTCATGAAACAGCCGGTAGTGCTTGTTGAAGCCATCGACAAGCACGCTCGCGATCGCTTCGGCGATCAGGTCATCAGTAGGGACGGCAGGCATGATGCGAATCTGGATAGAGTGTTCGTGCCGATTCTACCAGCGGGCGCCAAGGCCGCCCGGCAGGGAAGGTGCGTGGTTCGCGATCTGGTTTTGGAGGATAATCCGCAGCGATCCTTTCCTTATTCCTCTCGATTCTCAACACACCACAAACGGAGCAGGCATGAGCACTTCCCTTATAAAGGTTCCCGCACAAGGCCAGAAAATCATTCCCGGCCAGCCGATCCCCGATAACCCTGTCATTCCCTTTATCGAGGGCGACGGTATTGGCGTTGACATCACGCCCGTCATGCAACGGGTGGTGGACGCCGCGGTGCAGAAGTCTTACGGCGGCAAACGCAAGATCTCGTGGATGGAGGTATATGCGGGAGAGAAGGCTACCCGCCTGTACGGCCCCGACGTCTGGCTGCCGGCGGAAACCATCACCGCTTGCAAGGAATACTCGGTCTCCATCAAGGGGCCTCTGACCACCCCGGTGGGCGGCGGTATCCGTTCGCTAAATGTGGCACTACGGCAGGAGATGGATCTCTACCAGTGCGTACGTCCGGTGCGCTACTTCAAGGGCATTCCGTCACCGCTCAAGGATCCGAGCAAGACCGACATGGTGATCTTCCGCGAGAACACGGAAGATATCTATTGCGGCATCGAGTGGCAAGCCGAGTCGGCGCCGGCCAGGAAGCTCATCAAGTTCCTTCAGGATGAGATGGGGGTGACGAAGATCCGTTTCCCCAACACCTCGGGCATAGGCATCAAACCGGTTTCGCGCGAAGGAACCGAGCGCTTGGTGCGGGCCGCCATCAACTACGCCATCGCCAACAAGCGCAAGTCCGTCACGATCGTGCACAAGGGCAACATCATGAAGTATACGGAAGGTGGCTTCCGTGACTGGGCCTATGCGCTGGCAAAAAACGAATTTGGCGGCGTGGATATTGATGGCGGCCCCTGGCTCAAGTTGCCCAAAGGCATTGTCGTCAAGGACGCCATTGCCGATGCATTCCTGCAGCAGATACTGTTGCGTCCAGCGGAATACGACGTCATCGCCACGCTGAACCTCAACGGCGACTACATTTCCGATGCGCTGGCGGCTCAGGTTGGTGGTATCGGTATTGCTCCTGGTGCCAACATATCCGATCTGTATGCCTGTTTCGAGGCAACTCACGGCACGGCGCCCAAATACGCGGGTAAGGATTACGTCAATCCCGGTTCATTGATTCTCTCAGCGGAAATGATGCTGCGCCATCTGGGCTGGATGGAGGCAGCTGACCTCATCATCAAGTCCATGGAAGCCGCGATTGGCGACAAGGTCGTAACCTACGACTTTGCCCGTCTGATGGATGGGGCCAAGGAAGTAAAATGCTCGGCATTCGGCCAAGCAATGATTGACCGCATGTAAGTCGCAACGCAACAAACCGCGGCACAAAAACAAAGCCCGCCCGATATTGCATCGGGCGGGCTTTGCTCTTTCGGAACCGGAATTACCCGGGTGCCGAAAAGATCGAGGACATCAGGGCTTCTGAATGTTCGACGCCTGCTTGCCCTTGGGGCCTTGCACCACGTCGAAAGTCACCTTGTCGCCTTCCTTCAGGGACTTGAAGCCAGCCATGTTGATGGCCGAGAAATGCGCGAACAGATCTTCGCTGCCGTCATCCGGGGTAATAAAGCCAAAACCTTTGGCGTCGTTGAACCACTTAACAGTACCAGTTGCCATGTAACTTTTTCCTTAATCAAAAACGAACGAATCGGCCACCGCTGCGGGCTGCAAAACACCGCACCCCGGCCGGGGCATGTTTGAGGTTCAAGCTCGGGATAGCAGAGGGGGCCAAGCGGCGATTCAGAGGAGCTGCAAACTGACAGACTGTGAGACGACCGAAGGTCACTGCGAGGGAATTTGAACTAAACACCCTGCGCGTTTTACGCACATTGTCAAGCAGCGTCAACAACTTTCGATGCTGCATCGCACAGGGAA
>JAIOPW010000387.1 GCA_021413665.1 Rhodocyclales bacterium
GGCCAGCGCCACCCGCTGTTGCTGGCCGCCGGACAGTTCGTGCGGAAACCTTTCGCCGCGGCCCGACAGGCCGATCAGTTCCAGCATTTCGTCAACGCGTCGCCGTCTTGCCGGCGCCGACTCCTGGCGCAGGCCGAAGCCGACATTGGCGGCGACCGACAGATGGGGGAACAATGCGTAGTCTTGGAACACCATGCCGACATGGCGCGATTCGGCCGGCATCAGGAAATTGTCGCCGGCAATCGTCACGCCGTTAAGGCGGATGCTGCCCGTCGCGGGTGCTTCGAAGCCGGCGATCAGGCGCAGCATGGTGGTCTTGCCGCAGCCCGAAGACCCCAGCAGACAGGCAATCTGCCCCGCTTCCAGCGCAAAGGAAATATCGCGCACCACGGCCTGCTTGCCGTAGGCATGGCTGACGCGGTCGACTTCGAGAATAGGCATACTGACAGGGAAGATGAGAGTCGTTCTCAATTATAATCCTTTGTCGTGTCCCGCCCATCCAACTTCCCGCTGCTTCAGGCTGTCTCTTTCGCGCTCGCCGTGCTGGTCGCTTTGCCGGTGCTGGCGGTTGGTACCAATCTGCTGACGGGCGGCACCGGCGAGACATGGGGCCATCTGATGGCGACTGTTCTTCCGGAGTACGTCGCGAATTCGATCTGGCTTTGCCTCGGCGTCGGCGTCGGTGTTGCCGCGATGGGTACCGGAGCCGCCTGGCTGGTGGCACTGAACGATTTTCCCGGCCGGCGAATTGCGGAATGGGCGCTGCTGCTCCCGATGGCGATGCCGGCCTATGTGCTGGCCTACACCTATACCGATTTCCTGCAATACGTCGGGCCTGTGCAGACCGGTCTGCGCGAGAGCTTCGGCTGGAACAAGGGCGACTATTGGTTTCCCGACGTGCGTTCTTTGGGTGGCGCCATCGTTCTGTTCTCGTGCGTGCTCTATCCCTACGTCTACCTGCTGGTACGCACCGCGTTTCTCGAACGCGCCGGGGGCATGATTGAGGCCGCGCGCGCGCTCGGCCTCAGTCCCTGGCAGGGCTTCTGGCGTGTCTCGATTCCGCTGGCGCGGCCGGCGATTGCGGCGGGAATGGCGCTGGCGTTGATGGAGGCGCTGGCCGACTACGGCACCGTTGCCTACTTCGCGGTGCAGACCTTCACCACCGGCATTTACCGCGCGTGGTTTTCGCTGGGCGATCGTGTCGCTGCGGCGCAACTTGCCGCAGCACTGCTCGGCTTCGTCGCCTTGTTGATCCTGCTCGAACGCGTCAGCCGGGGTCGGGCGCGCTACCACGACGGCAGCGGCCGTCGCCGCGCTACGCGCCAGGTTCTCACTGGGTGGCGCGTGCTGTTGGCACAGTTCGGCTGCGCAATTCCCGTTTTCATTGGCTTCCTGCTTCCGGCCTTGCTGTTGCTGCGGCTTGCCATGGGTGACACGGGCGAACAGGTAGACGGCTTTGGCGGGCGTTTTCTGGTCCTTGCAAGAAACAGCTTTGTCCTGGCGGCGTTAACAGCGGTGCTCGCAGCATTTCTGGCAATGCTGCTTGGTTTCGCCGCGCGCGACGGAAAACTGCTGTCGCGCCTGGCGGGACGTATCGTCGGTCTGGGCTACGCGGTACCAGGTTCGGTGATCGCCGTCGGCGTGCTGATCCCGGTCACTCGGCTGGATCATTTGCTGGCAGGCATGTGGCAACAACTGACCGGCGTCAATCCGGGACTGATCCTCACCGGCGGCATCGCCGCGCTGGTGTATGCCTATCTCGCGCGCTTTCTTGCCATTGCGTTGCAGACCGTGGAAGCCGGCTTCGCACGCATTACCCCCAGCATGGAAGCAGCCGCGCGCAGTCTCGGCAGCAGCCCCGGTGAAACCTTGCGCCGCGTGCATATGCCGCTGATGCGCGGCAGCCTGCTGACTGCCTCGCTACTGGTGTTTGTCGATGTGATGAAGGAACTGCCGGCAACTCTTGTGATGCGGCCCTTCAACTTCGACACGCTGGCGACGCAAACCTTCACGCTGGCGGCCGACGAACGCCTGGCCGAAGCGTCGAGTGCTGCGTTGGCCATTGTCGCCGTCGGTCTGCTGCCCATCATCCTGCTGGCCAGGCAGATCGCTGCCGGGCGCAGCGAAGTAAGTTCCTGTTAAAGGGATTTGTGGCTGCCGTCGCAAAGTGCACCGGTGGCACTGTGTTTGCAGCCGCAGAAATACGCGGTCTTGCTCTCTTCCGCGGTGTGCTTTATCGGGGAGAACTCGGAGCCCTTGTGGCTGCCGTCACAGAAGGGCTGCGACTTGCTCTTGCCGCAAGAGCACCACCAGTAGTCCTTGCCTTTTTCCACATTGACGGCGAAAGGGGTTTTTGCTGCGATTTCGGGCTTGGACATGGTTGCTCTCCGGGGTCATTGGGGGAGAGCGGACTATAGAGGCATTCGAGCCACTGCGTAACTGCGGGACGGGAACAGATTGTTCCTCCCCGCCAAACAATCTTCCGGGGCGTGAAAGTCGGCGCTGGTGATACGGCGGTACCGTTAAGTTGCCGCAGTGGGTGGCGGCAGCTTGCTACTTCCAGCCGGCTCGATCGTAGATTCGCTGCGCGGCAGCGGCATTTTTTGCCAGCGTCGCGACCGGCAGATTGTCCGCCTTGAACTTGCCCATGGCATCGAGCGCCGGGTTCTTGACCACGACGCTTGCCACCGCCGGCCATTCGTTGTTGCCATCGGCGAAGTAGCGCTGGGCATCGTCGCCGGCAAGGTATTCGAGGAAGCGGATCGCGGAGTCCTTGTTCGGCGCCGTCTTGAGCATGCCGCCGCCGGAGATGTTGATGTGCGCGCCAAAGCTCTTCTGGTTCGGCCAGATGATGGCGATTCGTTCCATCAGGCGCTGATCCTCAGGCTTTGTCGAACGTAGCAGGCGTGCGAGGTAATAGCTGTTGGAGACGGCGACACCGCATTCGCCGGCCGCGACGGACTTGATCTGGTCTGTGTCGCCGCCCTTGGGTGTGCGCGCAAAATTGGCGACCACGCCACGCGCCCATTCTTCGGCTTTCGCTTCGCCCATGTGCGCGATCAGCGCGGCCATCAGCGAGATGTTGTAGGGGTGGCTACCCGAGCGCGAGCACACCTTGCCCCTCAGCCGGGGATGGGCCAGATCTTCATAGTTCTGTACCTCGTCCGGTTTCACCATATCCTTTTTGGCGATGATGACGCGGGCGCGGATCGAGAAGGCGAACCAGTCTGGGCTGCGCAGGCTGGCCGGGATGCGTTCTTCAAGGATTTTCGACTTGACCGGAGCGAACAGGCCAAGTTCGTCGGCTTTGGCAAGGCGCGCCGCGTCCACAGTGAGAAAGATGTCCGCCGGGCTGTTGGCGCCCTCGTTGCGAATGCGTTCAAGGAGTTCGTCTTCCTTTGCCTCGATGCGATTGATCCTGATTCCGGTCTGGCGGGTGAAGTTCGAGTAGAGCGCCTCGTCGGTCTGGTAGTGGCGTGCGGAATACAGGTTGAGTACTTTTTCCTGGGCCGAGGCAGGGGCGACGCCAAGCGCGAGGAGGGCGAGAAGTCGAATGATCGCATTCATGGAGAGGGATTTCGGGGAAATGAGATGCCTTATATTGTATTAATAATCATTCGCATTGACAAGGCAAAAAATTGACGACCCAAGGTCGCCCCGACAGGCCTTGTCAGTCCGGGTTAACTCGGCGGGCGCCGTTGAAGCGCTTCGTCCAGTAGCCATCGCGCAGATCCTCGATGCGAACGCGGCCACCGCTACGTGGCGCGTGGACGAACTGGTTGTCGCCGACATAGATGCCGACATGGGAGAACGCGCGGCGCATGGTGTTGAAGAAGACCAAGTCTCCCGGACGCAGTTCATCCTTGCTGATTTCCTGTCCCGACTTGCTCATTTCCCTTGAACTGCGCGGCAGGATCAAGCCGACACCTTCACGGAAAACGTGGCTGACAAAACCGGAACAATCAAAGCCGGCTTCGGGCGAACTGCCACCACGGCGATAGCGAATACCAAGCAGATCCATGGCCTGGTCGATCGCATCCTGGGCCGTGGCCGTGGCACGGTCCACGAAAGACACGGGCGACGACGGCGGAACCACGATGGGTTCATCTGCCCGTACCGAGGATGAGAATATCAGTGCTGCGAGAAGAAAAACTCTCACAATTTGAAGGGGTATTCCTTGCATGGGGTCGGACTATAGCCTTGATCGGGCAAGCCTGCAAACCCTCGATGCTTTCTGATTCAGCGCCTTGTAAGTATCGCCTGGCTATAATCGTTCGCACCCAGTACGCAGAAAATCACACAAAGCCGGCGGCTGACTGCGCGCCAAATCGAGGAGGCTATCGTGGGTTTCAAGGCTTACCTGATCAATCAGGAAGAAGGCAAGGTCGTCAGTCGCTTCGTCGACATGGACGAGTCGCAACTGGATCCGGGCGAAGTTATCATCGCCGTCACCCATTCCAGCATCAATTACAAGGACGCCCTGGCGGCAACAGGCGCCGGGCGCATCATCCGCCGTTTTCCCTGCGTCGGCGGCATCGACCTCGCCGGGCGGGTTACTGCCAGCTCGGACGTCCGGTTCAAGGCGGGCGACGAGGTGTTGGCGACCAGCTACGACATCGGCGTCGCCCATCACGGCGGTTATGCCGAGGTGGCCCGCGTGCCTGCCGACTGGGTGGTCAAGCTGCCGACCGGCCTTTCGCGCAGCGACGCCATGGCCCTGGGCACCGCCGGTTTCACCGCCGGGCTGGCGGTGGTGCGCATGGAGCACGATGGCCTGAAGCCGGAGAACGGGCCGGTCATCGTTTCGGGTGCCACCGGCGGCGTCGGCAGCATCGCGATCGAAATACTTGCCAAGCGCGGTTACGACGTCGTCGCCCTCACCGGCAAGGAAGCGGAAACCGGTTACCTGAAGCGCCTGGGTGCCAGCGAGGTCATGCTGCGCCAGTCGCTCGACCTGGCGAAGATCAAGCCGCTCGGTAAGGAAACCTGGGCTGGCGCGGTGGACAATCTCGGCGGCGATGTCCTGGCCTGGATGGCCAGCACCATGAAGGTCGGCGGTACCCTGGCGTCGATCGGCCTCGCTGCCAACTTCAGCCTGAACACGACCGTGATGCCCTTCATCCTGCGCGGCGTCAGCCTGCTCGGGATCGATTCCGTGAATTGTGCGATGGCGCGGCGCGCGGAAGTCTGGCAGCACCTGGCGACGGACATGCGTCCCGCGCATCTGACTCCGGGAGCCGACAGCATGGTTCGCGCGGTAGCCTTCGCCGACTTGCCGGCGGCCTTCGACGACTACATCGAGGGGCGGGCCAGAGGGCGCGTCGTCGTCAATATTGTGCCCTGAAGAAAAGACACTCCAGCCTTACCACGCCAAACAAAAAACCAACGAGGATCGTCATGGGAAAATACACGGAGTTCCACAAGCGCTCGATTGATCAACGCGACGAGTTCTGGGCCGAGCAGTCGGCGCTGATCGACTGGCAGACACCACCGAAACAGATCTGTGACTTCTCGCGGCCGCCGTTTGCCAAGTGGTTCGTCGGCGGCAAGACCAACCTCTGCCACAACGCGGTGGATCGCCACGCGGCGAAACGTCCGAACGACCGCGCCCTGGTCTACATCTCGACCGAAACCAACGAAGAGAAGAGCTATACCTTCGCTGAACTGAAGGCCGAAGTGATGCGCACCGCGGCGATCATGCAGTCGCTCGGCGTCGGTCGCGGTGACCGCGTGCTGGTGTACATGCCGATGATCGCCGAAGCCACCTTCGCCATTCTCGCCTGCGCCCGCATCGGCGCCATCCACTCCGTGGTGTTCGGCGGCTTCGCATCGGGTTCGCTGGCGACGCGGATCGACGATGCCAAGCCGAAGGTGATCGTTTCCAGCGACGCCGGCATGCGTGGCGGCAAGGCCGTGCCCTATAAGCACCTGCTGGATGAAGCCTGCAAGCTGGCCCAGTTCCCGCCGGAAAAGGTGCTGATGATCGATCGCGGCCTGGACAAGGGTTGGCCGCGGGTGGCCGGTCGTGACGTCGACTACGCAGAACTGCGCACAAAGTACATGGACGCAGACGTACCCTGCGAATGGATGGAGTCGACCGAGCCGTCCTACATCCTCTACACGTCAGGCACCACCGGCAAGCCCAAAGGCGTGCAGCGCGACACGGGGGGCTATGCGGTGGCGCTGGCGGCCTCGATGAAGCATATCTTCCAGGGCGGCGAGGGCGAGACCATGTTCTCCACCTCCGACATCGGCTGGGTGGTTGGTCACAGCTACATCATCTACGGGCCGCTGATCGCCGGCATGGCTACCATCATGTACGAGGGCACGCCGATCCGCCCCGATCCGGGCATCTGGTGGCAGATCGTCGAGAAATACAAGGTCAACGTCATGTTCTCGGCGCCGACCGCGGTTCGCGTGCTGAAGAAGAGCGACAACAGCTGGCTGCACAAGTACGATCTGTCCTCGCTCAAGCACCTTTTCCTCGCCGGCGAGCCGCTCGACCAGCCGACCCACGAATGGATCATGGGCGAACTCAAGCTGCCGGTGATCGACAACTACTGGCAGACCGAAACCGGCTGGCCGATCTTGTCCACGGTGCGTGGCATCGAGGACACCAAGATCAAGTTCGGTACGCCGAGTTTTCCGGTGTATGGCTACGACCTGCGCATCTTCCGCGAAGACGGCACGGTTTGCGACGCCAATGAGAAGGGCATCGTCGGCATTGTGCCGCCGCTTCCGCCGGGCTGCCTGTCGACCATCTGGGGTGACGACGAGCGCTTTGTCAGCACCTATTTCAGCCTGTTCAAGGAGCCGCAGGTCTATTCCTCCTTCGACTGGGGCATCATGGATGACGAGGGCTATCATTTCATCCTGGGCCGCACCGACGACGTCATCAACGTCGCTGGTCATCGTCTCGGCACGCGCGAGATCGAAGAGGCCGTGCAGGGCCACAGCGCGGTTGCCGAAGTGGCCGTGGTTGGCGTCAATGATCAGTTGAAGGGGCAGGAGCCGGTTGCCTTCGTCGTGGTCAAGGATCCGGCTCGGGTGGCTACCGCCGAATTGCGAACGGCACTCGAAGCAGAAATCAAGAAGGTCGTCGACGGCAACCTCGGTGCGATTGCCCGCCCTAAGCGCGTGCACTTCGTTACCGGTCTGCCCAAGACGCGATCAGGAAAGATGCTGCGCCGTTCCATTCAGGCGCTTGCTGAAGGTCGCGACGCCGGTGACCTGACAACGATTGACGATCCATCTACGCTGGAACAGATCAAAGCGGCTTTGGCTGGCTGAGCAAAACATTTGACCGAAGGCGCGATTCGGGTAGAATTCGCGCCTCTTTTGCAGGTAGCAGGCGCGTAGCTCAGCTGGTTAGAGCACCACCTTGACATGGTGGGGGTCGTTGGTTCGAGTCCAATCGCGCCTACCAAATTACGGTAGGAAATCAATAAGTTGCAACACCAATCAAACCGCCTTCGGGCGGTTTTTTTGCTTCCTATGGCTAAAACGTGACGTAACTAGCCAGACGTTCCGGTTCGTAGGTTCTCGTTTTCTGCCACAAGCTGCAATTTTGGCCGGTCGATCCAGTGCCGCAAATGCTCTCCGCTTAGATGGGCATACCGCTGCACCATCTTGAGCGACGACCATCCTCCAAGCTCCTGCAGGACGTGCAGGGGTGTTCCGTTCTGCACGTGCCAGCTTGCCCAGGTGTGCCTGAGGTCGTGCCAGCAAAAATCGCATATTCCCGCCCTGATCAGTGCTTCGCGCCACGCACGGGTACTTGTCTGATGGACCGGTCGCCCCGCCTTGGCAAAGACCCAGCGCAAGGGTTCGTCGCGCTCTGTCTCGTCTTTTTCCTGCAAGGCTTTTTGGGCCAGCAGAATTTCTATTGCTTTGTCGCTCAGTGGTACCGCAAGTGCTTTGCCGTTCTTGGTATTTTCGCCAAGAACCCAAGCTGCCTTTCTCACCAAATCTACCTGCGACCATTCCAGATGCGTCACGTTGGCCCTTCTGAGACCTGTCTGCAAACTGAACTCCGTCATTGCTGCCAAGTGCTTCGGCAGGTGGCTTATGAGTTTGTCGGCGTCCTCTCGCGAAATCCAACGAATGCGGCTCTTGGCTCCCTTGAGTGCCTTGATCTTCGGTACTCTGTCGATCCATTCCCATTCATCCCGAGCTTTGTTGAGTGCGGCCCGGAATGTCGTCAGAAATCGATTGACCGTATCTGGCCCCGGTGTGCATTCTCGTTCTTGCCCGCTCTTGTAAATGCGGATGTATGGCTTCTGCCTTTCAGCAATAAGCGTGCTCACCACCGCTTTGTCGATCTCGTCGAGATACTTGCCGCCGAGATAGGTATCGAGCCAACGAAATGCATGCCGGTCGTTCTCAATAGACGCCTTGCGTTCAGCCTCAGCTTCGCGGATGTAGCGGACTACAGCTTCACGCCATGTGTATCGGCGCTTGGTCCCTAGTCGTTGCTGTTCCCAAATCTGAGCCTTTAGCTTGTCGTGGTATTCCTGCGCTTTTCTCCGGTCTTCAGTCCCAGTGCTTTCGCGTATTCGTCGTCCGCCGATGGTGACGTCAAGCCACCAGAGTGACGACTCTTTAGGTCGATAGATAGCCATTCATTGGCCTCCTTTCTAACGCTATCTTTCGACGCTTGCCGCCTGTAGTTTGAACGCAAATAGTCGACAAGGTCAATATCAATGAATACCCAGCATTTCCCTGGCTTGGCTGCTGGGACTTCTCCGGACTGCGCTTTGCGAAGCAATGTGATCGGATGTATGTGTAGGAGCCTTGCGGCTTCCTGGAGTGTCAGCGTTCGCATGGATTTTCAGGTTGAGTGCGCATCTTTGCCTGCCAAATAGTCTTAACGATGATCGTTTGGTAAATGTCTAGGGCATAGCTCGCATCTAACCCCACTTGTCAGTGCAGAGACGTCACACCGTGTTCTCGAACCCTCCCGGTACAGGCGTCACGTCAACGGTCTAACGGGCCACCAGAGTCCCTCGTCGGTTGGCCCTTAGCGGAGCAAACACCAGTTTTCCTGCTTGAGCGGCCGTATCAGGCCTTAACTCATGAGTACGGAATTGCTTTCAAAACTGTCGGCGACTATGCCCTAGGGCATATAGATATATTTATTTCGATGCCATTTAGTTAAATAGCAACGTCATTGGTCACATTGCCGCCCTTTCATCTGACGAAAGGGGGGCGCCATGGCGCTCAAACAGGGCAATGGTCTACAGGGCTGGGAAATAGCGGTCACCAAAAAACTCATCGGAGAATTCCGCCGGCGGTCACGAAGTCTGTATCGGGAGGAATTCGACGATCTCCTACAGGAATGCCTGATGCACTGGCTTGAAGTGCGTCGGCAGCTAGTCCCCGACCCGGGCGGTCCGCCCATTGCCTACATGGCGCGGGTCGTGCGCAACAAGCTGATCGATCTGGCGCGCGAGCGGGAGACCGACAAGCGACGGGGCGACCAGGAGACCGTTTCCCTGGACGATACGGTGGGTGACTCCGAGGACGCGCC
>JAIOPW010000388.1 GCA_021413665.1 Rhodocyclales bacterium
GCTGCTGCTGCGTCGTCCGCCCGGCCGCGAAGCCTATCCCGGCGACGTGTTCTACCTGCACTCGCGTTTGCTCGAGCGTGCCGCACGCGTGTCCGAAGCCTGGGTCGAAAAGCTGACCAACGGCGAAGTCAAGGGCAAGACCGGGTCGCTGACGGCGCTGCCGATCATCGAAACCCAGGCCGGCGACGTTTCCGCCTTCGTGCCGACCAACGTGATTTCGATTACCGACGGCCAGATCTTCCTCGAAACCGACTTGTTCAATGCCGGTATCCGTCCGGCCATGAACGCCGGCGTCTCGGTGTCCCGCGTCGGCGGTGCGGCCCAGACCAAGGCCATCAAGAAGCTTGGTGGCGGTGTGCGTCTGGCGTTGGCCCAGTATCGCGAGTTGGCGGCATTCGCCCAGTTCGCCTCCGACCTCGACGAAGCCACCCGCAAGCAACTCGAGCGTGGCCGCCGCGTGACCGAGTTGATGAAGCAGTTGCAGTACGCGCCGCTGTCTGTCGCTGAAATGGCGGTGACACTGTATGCGTCCAATGAAGGCTTCATGGATGACTGGACAAGGATGCCGAGGGCCAACTGAAGGCCGCGGTGACCGAGTTCAAGAAATCCTGGGCCTGATCACGAACCGCTGACGAATTTTTAACGGGAAGCGATCATGGCAGGCAGTCAAGAGATCCGCAGCAAGATCAAGAGCGTCCAGAACACGCGCAAGATCACCAAGGCCATGGAGATGGTGGCCGCATCAAAAATGCGCAAGGCGCAGGAACGGATGCGAGCTGCTCGTCCCTATAGCGAAAAGATCCGTCGCCTGGCGGCGAATCTTTCCCAGGCCAATGTGACCGAGTACCGCCACGCTTTCCTTGGGCGCACCAAGGCGGCGGTGGTCAAGCGTGTCGGGCTGATAGTGGTGACGACCGACAAGGGCCTCTGTGGCGGCCTGAATACGAATATCCTGCGTCAGGCGCTGAATACCATGCGTCAGTGGGAGACCGACGGCGTAACCGAAATACGGGTGACCTGCATCGGCAACAAGGGTTTGGGCTTCATGCAGCGCATGGGCGCTAATGTGGTTTCCCATATCACCCATCTCGGCGATACGCCGCATCTGGAAAAGCTGATCGGACCGATGAAGGTCATGATCGATGCCTTCCAGGCCGGCGAGCTGGATGCCGTGCATATCGCCTACACCCGTTTTGTCAATACGATGAAGCAGGAGCCGGTGATCGAGCCCCTGCTGCCGCTGTCGGGCGAGCGCATGGGAACGCCCGATCGCAGCTGGGATTACCTCTACGAGCCCGATGCGCAAACCGTGATCGACGAACTGCTGGTGCGCTATGTGGAAGCCCTGATTTATCAGGGTGTGGCCGAGAACATGGCCTCCGAGCAGTCGGCGCGCATGGTGGCGATGAAGGCCGCGACCGACAATGCCGGCAGCGTCATCAAGGAATTGCAGCTGGTGTACAACAAGGCGCGCCAGGCCGCGATTACCAAGGAGATCTCCGAGATCGTTGGTGGCGCAGCGGCCATTGCAGGCTGATCTGGTTAACGGATTTAATTTAAGGAAACAACCATGAGCAACGGAAACATCGTTCAGTGTATTGGCGCCGTGGTGGACATCAAGTTCCCCCGCGAAGCTATGCCCAAGGTGTATGAAGCGCTGACTCTCGACGAGGCCGATTCCGGCAACGCCGAAGCCGGTCTGACGTTCGAAGTACAGCAGCAGCTTGGCGACGGCATCGTGCGCACCATTGCGCTCGGCTCGTCCGACGGTCTGCGTCGTGGCATGTCGGTCAAACCGACGGGTGCTGCTGTTTCGGTACCGGTCGGATCCGGTACGCTGGGCCGCATCATGGACGTGCTGGGTCGTCCGATCGACGAGGCCGGTCCGATCGCCTGCGAGGAGCTGCGCCCGATTCATGCACATGCGCCCAAGTTCGACGAGCTGTCGCCTTCCACCGAGTTGTTGCCTACCGGCATCAAGGTTATCGACCTGATGTGCCCGTTCGCCAAGGGCGGCAAGGTCGGTCTGTTCGGCGGTGCCGGCGTCGGCAAGACCGTGAACATGATGGAGCTGATCAACAACATCGCCAAGTCCTATGGCGGCTACTCGGTGTTTGCCGGTGTCGGCGAGCGCACCCGCGAGGGCAACGACTTCTATCACGAGATGGAAGAGTCGAAGGTTCTCGACAAGGTCGCGATGGTGTTCGGCCAGATGAACGAGCCTCCCGGCAACCGCCTGCGCGTGGCGCTGACCGGCCTCACCATGGCCGAGAAG
>JAIOPW010000108.1 GCA_021413665.1 Rhodocyclales bacterium
AACCCGACGCCGGGGGCATCGTCGCGCAGCAGGCGGTCCCGATCCTGCCGGACGACACCGCGCTGGACGTGTTCAACAAGGTCACGCTGGCCGCGGAAATGGCGCTTGACCGCGTCCTGCCCGACCTGCTGGCCGGCCGCGCCGCCGCCAGGCCGCAAGACCTTGCCGCCGGAAGCTACTTTGGCGGGCGCAAGGCCGAGGACGGCCGCATCGACTGGAGCCGACCCGCCGCCGAGGTCCACAACCTGATCCGCGCCGTGGCCCCGCCCTATCCGGGAGCCTTTTCGGACACCGCCCAAGGCCGTCTCAATGTGCTGCGCTCCCTGCACCCGACGGGCGAAAGCGGCCCCCATGACGGACGTCCGACCCTGTTCGTACGCAACGGGCATCTCTATGCCGAATGCGGCGATGGGCGGCTTTTGCGCCTGCTCGCGGTAGAATTGGAGGGTTCCGCACTGGCCGCCGCGCCAGCGAGCGACCAGATCAACGCAATTATCGGAAGCACACTCCCCCTGTCATGAAAAAGATCCTCATCCTCGGCGTCAACGGCTTCATCGGCCACCATCTTTCCCAGCGCATCATGGATACGACCGACTGGGAGGTTTATGGCATGGATATGAATTCGGAGCGTGTCACCGACCTGATGAAAAACTCCCGCTTTCACTTCTTTGAAGGCGACATCATGATCAACAAGGAGTGGATCGAGTACCACGTCAAGAAGTGCGACGTAATCCTGCCCCTGGTCGCCATCGCGACGCCGGCCACCTACGTCAAGGAACCCCTGCGCGTCTTCGAACTCGACTTCGAGGCCAACCTGCCGATCATCCGCCAGGCGGTGAAGTACAAGAAGCGCGTCATATTCCCCTCGACCTCGGAGGTCTACGGCATGAGCCAGGACCCGGAGTTCGATCCGGAAAACTCGAACCTGGTTCTCGGCCCGATCAACAAGCCGCGCTGGATCTACTCTTGCGCCAAGCAGATGATGGACCGCGTGATCCACGCCTACGGTCAGCAAGAGGGTCTCGAATACACGCTGTTCCGCCCCTTCAACTGGATCGGCCCGGGGCTGGATTCGATCCATACGCCGAAGGAAGGCAGTTCCCGCGTCATCACCCAGTTCCTCGGCCACATCGTGCGTGGCGAGCCGATCAAGCTGGTGGATGGCGGCGCACAGAAGCGCTCCTTCACCTATGTTTCCGACGGCATCGACGCGCTGATGAAGATCATCGATAACAAGGGCGGTGTCGCCAGCGGCAAGATCTACAACATCGGCAACCCGAAGAACAATTACTCGATCCGCGAACTCGCCACCTTGATGCTGGACCTGGCCAGGCAGTACCCGGAGTATGCGGAAAGCGTCGCCAGGGTGAAGGTTCTCGAAACCACCTCGGGCGAGTATTACGGCAAGGGCTATCAGGACACCCAGCACCGCGTACCCAAGATCACCAACACCATGGCCGACCTGGACTGGGCGCCCAAGGTCACTTTCGAGTCGGCGCTGCGCAGCATTTTCGAGGCTTATCGCAACGACGTGGCCGAAGCGCGCAAGTTGATGGATTGAGCGTCACCGTGAAACTCGCGCTCAAGATCGACGTCGACACCTATCGCGGCACACTTCAGGGCGTGCCGCGACTGGTGGAGATTCTGCGCCGCCAGCGCGCCGATGCCAGCTTCCTGTTCTCGCTCGGACCCGACCATACCGGCCGCGCCATCAAGCGCGCCTTGCGCCCGGGCTTCATGAAAAAGGTGCAGCGCACCTCGGTCGTCGCTCATTACGGCATCAAGACCCTCATGTACGGCACGCTGCTGCCCGGCCCCGACATCGGCCGCCGCGGCGCCGACATCATGCGCGCCACCCGTGACGCCGGCTTCGAAACCGCGATCCACTGCTGGGATCACGTCAAGTGGCAAGACGGTGTGGACAAGGCCAATGCCACCTGGACCGAGATCGAAATGCGGCGGGCACATGAACGCTATGTCGAGATATTCGGCAACGAAGCGCCCGGCCACGGCGCCGCCGGCTGGCAGATGAACCCTCATGCGCTGCGCCTGACGCAGCGACTCGGCTACCGCTGGGCCTCGGATTGCCGCGGCACGCACCCCTTCATTCCGGTATGGAATGCTGAAATCGTCACCTGCCCGCAACTGCCGACCACGCTGCCGACCCTGGACGAACTGGTCGGCACCGACGACCTCACGCCCGACAACGTACATCTGCACCTGCTACGCCTCACCGCCCAGGCGGCAACCGGCGCCAAGCGGTGCGACCACGTTTTCACGCTGCACGCCGAACTCGAGGGCCTCAAGTTCGGCGATACCCTGGAGCGCCTGCTGACAGGCTGGCGCGAACAGGGCTACGAAATGGTATCGCTGGGAAGGATGCGCGACGCGCTCGACCCGGCGCTGCTGCCTCGCCACGAAATGGTCCGGGGCGAAATCCCCGGCCGCGCCGGCAGCCTGCTGCTGCAGGGCGAGGAATTTCTGTCAACATGGAAGGAAGCTGCATGATAGAAGCCTTTAATGCCCACCCCGCCCCCCCCTCTGCGATCGGACTGCGTGTTCCCGATTTCACCGTGCCCGCCACGGGCGGCGAGTTCACCCTTTCCGCTCATCAGGGCAAGCCTCTGGTGCTGTATTTCTACCCCCAGGACAACACGCCGGGCTGCACCACGCAGGCGCAGCAGTTCCGCGACCTGCATGCCGACTTCGTCAAGGCCGGCTGCGTCGTCGTCGGCGTTTCGCGTGATGCGCTGAAGTCGCACGAAAGCTTCAAGGCAAGGCTCGGGC
>JAIOPW010000109.1 GCA_021413665.1 Rhodocyclales bacterium
GTGCCCGTCCCTGTGCCAGCAATTCAGCCTCGTCCCGCGCCGCAAACCACTGCTTGACCTTCGACCGCGCACGCGACGTGCCGAGATAGCCCTGCACTGGATTGAGCCAGTCGCGCGACGGTCCGCCGTCCTTGACGGTGACGATCTCCACGCGTTGTCCGCTTTGCAGGGCCTTGTTCAGCGGCGCCATGTGGCCGTCCACCCGCGCACCGCGGCAACGGTGTCCGACATCGGTATGCAGCCGGTAGGCGAAGTCGAGCGGAGTGGCGCCGCGCGGCAGGTCGATCACCCGGTCCTGGGGCGTCAGCACGTAAATCGTGTCATCCAGCGCGGCGCGCTTGAACTGCTGCACCCAATCGGCGGAATCCGTGATCTCGTCGCGCCACGAGAGCAACTGGCGCAACCAGGAAATCTTGTCCTCGTACGCGCCCACCGCCTTGGCCGAGGTGCCGGATTCCTTGTAGCGCCAATGGGCGGCAACGCCCATTTCGGCATGCTCGTGCATCTCGCGGGTGCGAATCTGCACTTCGAGGGAACGCCCGTCCTCGGCTTCGACGGCGGTGTGGAGCGAACGATAGAAATTGCCCTTGGGGTGGGAAATGTAGTCGTCGAACTCACCATGTATCGGCTGCCACAGATGATGCACGATGCCCAGTGCCGTGTAACAGTCCTTGATTTCATCGACGATGATGCGCACCGCGCGCACGTCATGCACCTCGGCAAAGTCGATGTCCTTGCCGCGCATCTTGTTCCAGATGCTGAAAATGTGCTTGGGCCGGCCATAAACTTCCGCATGGACGCCGACCGCCGCCATTTCGGCCCGCAGGCGCGCCACGGCGTCGCCGATAAAGCCTTCGCGCTCGGAACGCTTTTCGTCGAGCATCCCGGCGATGCGCTTGTAGGTCTCCGGCTCAAGGTAGCGAAACGACAGATCCTCGAGTTCCCACTTCACGTGCCAGATGCCCAGCCGGTTGGCCAGCGGCGCATAGATCGACAGGCTTTCGCGCGCCATTTCCTCGCGCAGGACACCGGGCTGGTCATTCAGGAAGCGCAGGGTCTGCACCCGACTGGCAAGGCGCAGCAGGACCACGCGTATGTCATCGACCATGCCCAGCAGCATCTTGCGCAGGATCTCCGTCTGCGCTTTCACCTCGGCGACACCTTCGCTGGCGCCGCCGCTGGTAGCCGCGCGGGTCAGCGGACGCAGCCTGCCCAGCCGGTGCAGCCCCGCCACCAGTCCGGCCACCGTATCGCCAAAGCCGACTTTCAGCCGCTCGTTGCTGTCCTCGACGTGGTCGCTGGCGGCGAACAGAAGGGCCGCGATGCGCGCGTCGACATCGAGGTCCAGGGACGCCACGATCAGCGCCATGCCGAGGGCGTGCTGCAGGATCGATTCCCCGGTGCCGAGAACCTTCTCACCATAGGCGTCGCGCGCCAGCACCAGCGCCTGGCCGGCCCGCGACGCGTCGGCCGCGGGCAGGCCGACGCACAGGCGCGACAGGGCGTCGCCTTCGCCGCTCGACTTCTGAAGGGAATGAACCACGGAAACCATGAGCGATTATCCCATGCCGGGCATATCGCCTGAACGCCGGCCCACGCCGACACACCGGGGCATATCGCCGGGATACCGTCCCAGGCGCAGGCGCACTGGGACATAATCCCTCGTCCGATGAAAACTCCGCCTCGCATCTCCCCCTACCTGCTGCTGACGCTCGCCAACCTGCTCTGGGCCGGCAACTGGATCATCAGTCGCGCCTTTCGCGGCGAATTGCCGCCGGTGGCGCTCTCGTTCTGGCGCTGGGTGGTCGCAGTGCTGTGCCTGCTGCCGCTGGCACTGCCGCATGTGCGCCGCGACTGGCCGCAATTACGCGCCGCGTGGCCCTGGCTGCTGCTTTTCGGCGCGCTGGGTACCGGCGGCTACAACGTCCTGGTGTACGGCGGACTGCAATACACCACCGCCATCAACGGCATGCTGCTCAACTCCTTCGTGCCGATCATGATCGTCCTGATCTCCTGGCTCATGCTCGGCAAGCGCCTGCATGGACGCGAGGCGGCCGGCATCGTGGTTTCCTTTGTGGGCGTGCTGAGCATCGTCGCCCACGGCGAAGCGCAGCGACTGCGCGAACTGACGCTCAATATCGGCGACTTCTGGATCCTGGCTTCGGTGCTGGCCTGGTCCGCCTACACCCTGCTGCTGTCGAAGCGGCCGCCGGTTCATCCACTGGCTTTCCTCGCCGCCATCAGCGTCACCGGCTTGTTCTTCCTGTTTCCTTTCTACGTCTGGGAAATGGCCCAGGGCCATCGTCTCATTGCCACCCCGGGGTCGATCGCCGGGATTGTCTATACCGGCGTCGGACCGGCCTTTCTCGGCTACATTCTGTGGAACCGCGGCGTCGCCGAAGTCGGCGCTGCGCGCGCCGGGCTCTTCATGCACCTGGTGCCGGCGTTCGGCATCGTGTTGTCGATGATCTTTCTCGATGAAGAACCCGCCCTCTACCACGCCATCGGCATCGGCCTGATCTTCGCCGGCATCGGGCTCAATACCCGGCGCACCAAATGATCCGCAAACTATCCGCGTGGTGGCGACAGCACCGGGCCGACCGCATTGAAATCCCGGATGCCCTCTGGCGGCAGGTCGAGGCCGGCCTGCCCTTTCTCGCCCACCTGACAGCGGGCGAACGCACCCACCTGCGCGACCTGGCCCGCCAGTTCATCGCCGAAAAGCAGTGGAGCGGCGCCCAGGGCCTGCACCTGACACCCCGCATCCAGCTCACGATAGCGCTCCAGGCCTGCCTGCCCATTCTCCATCTGGGGCTGGACTGGTACGCCGGATGGGTTGGCATCGTGGTCTATCCGGGCGACTTCGTGATCCCGCGGCGGATCATCGACGAGGACGGCGTAGTGCACGAGTTCGACGACGAAGTCATGGGCGAAGCCTGGTACGGCGGCCCGGTCCTGGTCTCGTGGTTCGAGCATCCGGAAGACACCGACGGCATCAACGTCGTGATCCACGAGTTTGCCCACAAGCTCGACATGAAAAGTGGCGATGCGGATGGCATGCCTCCGTTGCACGCCGGCATGTCGCGACGGCGCTGGATCGAAGTGATGAGCAACGCTTTCCAAGACTTCCGGCAGCGCGTCGATGGCGGCGAGGAAACCCCGCTCGACCCCTATGGCGCGGAGTTGCCCACCGAGTTTTTCGCGGTTGCCAGCGAAGCGTTCTTCCAGGAACCGGCCTTGCTCGATAGTGAGTATCCGGATGTGTATGCCCAATTGCGCGGCTTCTACGGCCAGGATCCGCTGCAAAACCGGAAGGGACATTGACCGCCGTCGAACCCGGGACCCGCCGGCGGCACAAAAAACAACGGAGCCCGCAGGCTCCGCTTGAATTCAGGTGGGGTGACCGATGGGGCTCGAACCCACGACAACCGGAATCACAATCCGGGACTCTACCAACTGAGCTACGGCCACCACCGAAACTACTCGCCGTCCGGAAGGAAATCCCGGTTGGGCAGGGGGCGAATTATGGGAGATGGCAGAAAAAGAATCAAGCAATCGGCTAACCTCGGCTTGTTATCGCACGGCAATTCACGTAACATCTTTGCGGAACATTGTTCCGCTGTGCAGTTCTACAGCGGTAATAGCGACCCCCAACCGAGGAACCAAGCAATGGACCTGAATTTCACGGCCGAAGAACAGGCCTTCCGCGAAGAAGTGCGCGCATTCCTGGCGACAAAGCTGCCGGCAGGGATCTCGCGCAAGGTGCTCGGCGGCAAGCGCATGACCAAGGACGATTTCGTCGCCTGGCAGAAGATACTGCACGCGCAGGGATGGGGTGCGGTCGGCTGGCCCGAAAACTACGGCGGCACCGGCTGGAACGCCGTGCAGCAGCACATCTTCGACGAGGAATGCGCCGACGCCGGCGCACCGATGCAACTGCCCTTCGGCCTCAAGATGGTGGCACCGGTGATCATGGCCTTCGGCAGCCCCTCGCAGCAGCACTATTTCCTGCCTCGCATCATCGACGGCACCGACTGGTGGTGCCAGGGCTATTCCGAGCCGGGCTCGGGTTCCGACCTTGCATCCCTGAAGACCCGTGCCGTGCGCGATGGCGAACACTACGTGGTCAACGGCCAGAAGACCTGGAACACGCTCGGCCAGTACGCCGACTGGATTTTCTGCCTGGTCCGCACCAGCACCGAGGGCCGCCAGCAGGAAGGCATCTCCTTCCTCCTGATCGACATGAAGACCCCGGGCATCACGGTGCGTCCGATCATCATGCTGGACGGCGAACACGAGATCAACGAAGTCTGGTTCGAGGACGTCAGGGTTCCCGTTGAAAACCTGATCGGCGAGGAAAACAAGGGTTGGACCTACGCCAAGTTCCTGCTCGGCCACGAGCGCACCGGCATCGCCGGCGTCGGCCGCTCCAAGCGCGAACTCAAGAAACTCAAGGAAATCGCCCGCCGCGAGACCGCCAGCGGCCGGCCGCTGATCGAAGACCAGCGCTTCCGCGACCGCATCGCCCAGGTCGAACTCGAACTGATGGCGCTGGAAATCACCAACCTGCGCGTGATTTCGGCCGAGGGCGAGAAGAAGCGCGCACCGGGACCGGAAGCATCGATCCTCAAGGTCAAGGGCTCGGAAATCCAGCAGATGCTGACCGAGTTGCAGATGCAGGCGCTGGGCCATTACGCCCTGCCCTACATCCACGAGGGACTC
>JAIOPW010000395.1 GCA_021413665.1 Rhodocyclales bacterium
CGAGAAGCAGATGCGCCGCAAGGTGCATTATGTTGTCAAACCCGATTTCCTCTGGGGAAGCATCGTCCACCTCGCCAAAACGCAGGACCGAGACCTGCTGGACACGTTGCAGAAGGGGTTCAAGTTCATTGAGGAAGAATCCTTCTCCAGCAACTACCAGGGTTTGTTCTCGGAGAGATCTACCACGGCGACACGCTGACCAACGACTGGGACATGCTCCGCGAGACCACCCCTGTCAAAAAGCCGGCGTTTGATGCGGTGGTGGCCAATCCGCCGTTCAGCTATCGCTGGGAGCCGGGTGAGCCGATGGGGGAGGACATGCGGTTCAAGGCCCACGGCGTGGCGCCGAAGAGCGCGGCCGACTTCGCGTTCCTCCTGCACGGGCTGCACTATCTGAAGGACGACGGCGTGATGGCGATCATCCTGCCGCACGGCGTGTTGTTCCGAGGAGGCGTCGAGGAGCGTATCCGCAACAAGCTGCTGACTGACGGGCATATCGACACGGTCATCGGCCTGCCAGCGAACCTGTTTTATTCCACCGGCATTCCGGTCTGCATCCTGGTGCTGAAGAAGTGCAAGAAGCCGGATGATGTATTGTTCATCAACGCGGCTGAGCACTTCGTGAAGGGGAAGCGGCAGAACCAACTGACGGAAGAGCATATCGCCAAGATCATCGACACCTACCAGAACCGCAAGCAGAAGGAGCGGTATTCGAGACGGGTGAAGATGAAGGAGATCGAGGCGAATGACTACAACCTGAACATTTCGCGCTACGTCAGCACCGCGCAGGAGGAAACGGAGATTGATCTGGCGGCAACGCATCGGGAGTTAGTCGAAATCGATAAGGAAATCACAAAAGCAACCGCCAAGCACAACAAGTTTCTGAAGCAGCTTGGCTTGCCTCCTCTGCCGTGATCCCAACTGCCCGGCCCCTTCTCCCCGCGGCGAGGAGAGGGGGGATAAAACTGTGGCTAGCGCCAGGCGGCTCACGCTCGCTCAACCAGGAGGGGGGTGGCTGATTCTGAGTATTGTATTTGGCAGGGTTTGCGGTATGGTGAAGGTTGCAAATGAAGGCGCTAGCAGGGAGCTCTGCTCTTTTGTTATCGAGCTTTGCTCTGCCGGAGCGCGAGGGATCGCATCGGGGTAGTTCTGGGCATCACGCATCAGGGCACCAGCATATTTCATAACTGGCCTACGGTGCGCGCGTAGGGAAAATCGTGGAGCGGGAGGGTTTTTGACGCAAAGGCGCTAAGGGGCAAAGACCCCGGCGCGCCAGCCTTTTTCTGGGGCTGGTTGATTGGACCTGCCTCCCCAGAGCTGCCCTCCCGTCCAGCCGATGACTACCCCAGTGGTCTAATTTAATATGGCGGCGTTCTGACGCACTGACAGCGTGTCTGTGCCAT
>JAIOPW010000110.1 GCA_021413665.1 Rhodocyclales bacterium
GTGTCGATTACCACCCCCCTGTTTCAGCACCACAAGCATTGTGACGAAGTATTCGCCAGCGCCGAAGAAGCGTGCGCCAACGGCGACTGGGTGGCGGGCGAGAAGGCTTTCGTGCTTCTGGTCGACCAACTCGAGACCCATTTTTGCAGCGAGGAGGAACTCCTGTTTCCCGCTTTCGAGAACGCCACCGGAATGACCTCTGGTCCGACCGAAGTGATGCGCGGCGAGCATCGGCAGATGCGCGAACTGTTGCAGCAGATGCAGGGAGCGCTGGCTGCCCGCGATGCGGACGTTTTCGGGGGTGCCGCCGACACGCTGCTAATCCTCATGCAGCAGCACAACATGAAAGAGGAAAACATCCTGTATCCGATGTGCGACAACGCGCTGGACGCTTCCGATGTCGGCGCCGCCCTCGCCAGCCGCCTGAAGGCGCCATGACAACAGTAATCGACGGTCGCGAGATGCAGCCGCCCGAGCCGATGGAGCGGACTCTGGAGGCTCTTCTGCTCCTTTACTGCCAGCCGCAGCCGCTGTTCAACATTCTGGGCAAGAACGGCTACGCCTGGAGCGAGGAAGTTCGCGCCGACGGAACGCGCGAGATCCGGATTCGCAAGCGGCCTGTCTGACGGGTAACGCCCGGATGCACGCCAATCTTTCATTCGATCAGGCGCCTCCGATATCGGTGCCGTATCGATTCTTCGTGGCGGCGCCATGGTTCGGCGTCTTGGCGGGGATTCTTCTGACATGGTCCGGCGCCGACGCGCTTGCCTCGCGGTGGACGCCCGAGGCGCTGGCACTGACCCATCTGATCGCCCTTGGCTTCATGCTCCAGGCCATGTGCGGGGCGCTGTTTCAGTTCATCGCGGTTGCCGTGGGCGGCAATGTCTGGCGCCCGAAATTCTGGCATGGTCAGGCGCCGATGCGCTTGCCTCGCGGTGGACGCCCGAGGCGCTGGCACTGACCCATCTGATCGCCCTTGGCTTCATGCTCCAGGCCATGTGCGGGGCGCTGTTTCAGTTCATCGCGGTTGCCGTGGGCGGCAATGTCTGGCGCCCGAAATTCGCCTGGCTTGCTGTCCGCGGCGGTTCCGATGTTGCTGCTGGCGATCGGCGCCTTCGTCCTGGCGGTGGCCATGGCACTGTGGCGCACCCCGGCAACCGGCACGACCTTGTGGGCAATGCGCATGGCTATCGCCGGCCTGGCGATAGCGGCGCTGCTGGGTGCGTTGGTGGCGGAAACCCTGGCGCGTGGCCTCCCCCTGCCGATTGCCGAATTGACCAATGTGCATCTGGCCTGGGGACTCGGCGGCTGGGCAATGATGCTGCTGGTTGGTGTGTCCTACCAGGTTGTGCCGATGTTTCAGTTGACGCGGCCCTATCCGCTCTGGTTCGCTCGCTGGTTCGGACCACTGTTGCTGCTGCTCCTGCTTGCCTGGTCATCGCGCCTGCTGTCCGGCAACCCATGGTGGTTGATGGGAGTCGCACTGTCCCTGTTGCTGATCCTGTCCGTCTATGCCGGAATGACCTTGTGGCTTCAGTACACGCGTCGCAGAAAGATCCATGACGCGACATCCATGTATTTTCGGCTGGCAATGCTCTCCATCCTGGCTTTCGCTGTTCTGGCGGCGCTGTCCATACTGCATTCCGATATCGGCGCCGATCCGCGAACGGCGGTTTGGCTGGGGATTCTGGCTTTTGTCGGGGTCTTTGTCTCCGCTATCACCGGAATGATCTACAAGATCGTGCCTTTTCTCAACTGGCTGCATCTGCAGCGATTGGGCGCCCCGCTGACTGCCGTGCCAAACATGAAAAAGATGATTCCCGCGGATGCCATGACCGGCCAGTTGCGACTGCATATTCTCTCCGTGGCGTTGTTGCTCGCCGCGGTCTGGCAACCAGGACTTACCCGGCTGGCCGGCGTAATCTTTGCAGCTTCATGTGCCTGGTTGGGCTGGAACCTGGTGGGTGCGGTCAGGCGCTACCAGGCTTTCAGAGATCAAATTCGCGCAACTGTCTTACATTGTTGATCGTGATTTGCTTGCCGCTGACGCAGATCAATCCGTTGGCGGAGAGGTCGTGAAAAATTCGCGAGAGTGTCTCGGGTGTGAGATTAAGGCGCGAAGCAATCACCTGTTTCGATGTCGGCAGCGAAATGTCGAACGAGCCTTCGCAGGGCCCGGTAGTTTGGGGACAATGTTGCAGCAGGTAGCCGACCACGCGTTGCGCCGAAGAGCGCAAGGAGTAGGTTTCAACGTCCTGCACCAGGGAATGCAAACGCATGGAGAGTCCCGCCAGCATGCGTCGGGCGAACAGGGCGTCGCGTTCCAGGAGGTCGAACACCGGGGCGCTGCCGATGTGCAGCAACAGACTTTCTTCCAGGCCTTCTGCAAACACCGGGTAGGGTCGGTCCATGAACATGACGGCCTCGCCGAAACTCTGGTGCGGCCCCAGGATTTCGACCACCTTTTCGTTGCCTTGCGAGGAAGGAAACGCCAGCTTGATCTGACCGAAGACGACGACAAAAAATCCCTTCGCCGCGTCGCCTTTCTGAACCAGCAATTCACCTTTGGCAAGTCGGCGCTCGCGACACGCCGACTCGAGCGCGGCAAGCTGCTCGGGGGCGAGTTTCTGGAACAGCGGCAGGCG
This sequence comes from Rhodocyclales bacterium, assembly GCA_021413665.1. Taxonomy (GTDB): domain Bacteria; phylum Pseudomonadota; class Gammaproteobacteria; order Burkholderiales; family Rhodocyclaceae; genus Sulfuritalea. Next base: position 2,646 of record JAIOPW010000110.1, read on the forward strand.
CGAAAGAATCAGCGGAATATCGAGTCGGTTCTCATGCATGGGGGTACTCTGGATATTGGTTTTATGGAAACAGCGCCGGAACGGGAGAAGGAATCCCGCCGGGACAAATGGCGCCTGCCGGAACCATACCATGCATCGCGGCGGCGAGCATGATCATGCGTGCGCCGGTTCTTTTTGCTGCGCCGCATCGGGTGATGTTCCTCGCCGGCACAATTCAGGCGCTCCTGGTCATGGGGTTCTGGTCGCTGGACTTGGGCGGGCGCCATGCGGGATTGTGGCCAATGCCGTCCTGGCCCTTGCTGGAATCGTTTCCCGCATTTCTGCTGCACGCGGTGCTGCTTTCGCTGGGTGTGTTTCCTTTGTTCATTTTCGGCTTCATTCTCACCGCCGGACCGCGTTGGCAGGGGGCCGAAGATTCGACCCGGCGCGATTTTATCCCGGCCTTCCTGCTACTGGCCTGTGGCTGGCTGCTGGTCTGGGCTGCCCTGGTGCTTCCGCAATTGCTGGTGGCGGGTCTCGCGCTGGCTTTGGGCGGCTGGATTGCCGTGGCCTTGACTTTGACCCGGCTTGCCCGGCACCGGGCTAGCGGGCGCGAACATATCGTCTATGTCTGTATTGCCGGCTGGCTCGGGGCGGGGGGGCTTGCCGCCGTTTTGATATTTGCCGCCGGTGGCGCCATGCCATGGGCGCGGATCGGCATTTCACTTGCTGTTTGGGGCTTCCTGCTGCCGGTCTTTCTTACCGTGGCGCATCGCATGCTGCCGTTTTTCACGTCGTCGGCGGTTCGGGGCTACGTTGTTCACCGCCCTGTCTGGGCTCTGCGTGTCCTGATTGGCGCCAGCCTGGCCCATGGCGTGCTGACGGCTGTCGACCGGGCATCATGGCTTTGGCTGGTCGATTTACCGGCGATGCTGGCCGCCGGGAATTTGACGCGGCTATGGTGGAGCCATGCGGCGATCGGGAACCGGATGTTGGCGGTGCTGCATATTGCGTTCGCCTGGCTGGGTCCCGCATTCGCGATGTTTGCGCTACAGAGTTTGTTGGCGGATGCAAAGCCGGGTTTTCTTGGACAGGCACCCTTGCATGCGCTGACCCTGGGATTCTTTGCCTCAACGCTGCTCGGGATGGCGTCGCGCGTAACGATGGGGCATTCCGGCCGTGCCGTGGTGGCGGACAAGGCCATGTGGCGGGCGTTCTGCATGATGCAGGCAGCGGCGCTCCTGCGTGTGGCAAGCGAACTCGTGGCGGCATCGTGGGCGCCTGCGCTGGTGTGGTTGTCGTCACTGCTCTGGCTGGCAGCTTTTGCATATTGGGCCTGGGCATATGCTCCGGCCTTCTGGCGCCCGCGCGAGGACGGCAAGCCGGGGTAGTGCCAATGTATCTTCTGGTCAAATACATCCATGTCGCAAGCGTGGTGATCAGCGTCACGGGGTTTTTCCTGCGCGGTATCCTGATGCTTCGTTCGTCGCCGTTGCTGGCGGCGCGCTGGATCAGGGTGCTGCCCCACGTCAACGACACGATCCTGCTGACCGCGGCCCTGACCCTGGCCGCGATGTCCGGGCAGTATCCGTTTGTGGACAACTGGGTGACGGCAAAGGTGTTCGGCGTAATCGCCTACATCATCCTCGGCTCGCTGGCCTTGCAGGTCGGGCGCACGCTGGCGTCACGCATCGCCTGCTGGCTTGCCGCTATGACGGTATTCGGATGGATTCTTTCGGTGGCCCTCACCCGCCAGCCGATGGGATTCCTGGTGTTTGCGATCTAGCCGATGCGGCCGTCGGGGGGCGTCAGCAGTGCCTTCAGCCGGGGAATATCGAGAATGCGGATGTGCTTTTGTTGCACGGAGATAAGGCCATCGTCCTGAAAGCGGGAAAAGGCCCGGCTCACGGTTTCGAGCTTGAGACCGAGATAGGAGCCGATTTCCTCGCGCGTCATGCGCAGGTGAAACTCCGTCGGGGAATAGCCGCGGGCGGTAAAGCGCTGTGAAAGATTCAGCAGAAATGCCGCCAGACGCTCTTCCGCCCGCATCGTGCCGAGCAGCATCATGACCCCGTGGTCGCGCACGATCTCGCGGCTCATGACCTTGTGCAAGTGATGCTGCAACGATCGAATCTCGCTGGAAAGCAGTTCCAGCTCTGTAAACGGGATCAG
>JAIOPW010000550.1 GCA_021413665.1 Rhodocyclales bacterium
CCCGACGTCGACACGGTGATCATGTACCAGGATCTTCGCGTGCCGGGCATGGGCGAGGATTTCTACCGCAGCGCGCAGGAGCGCGGCGTGATCTTCACCAAGGGCACGGCAAGCAAGGTCAGCGGCGGCGACAGCTGTGCGGTCACCTTCAAGGACCTGATCCTGAACGAGGAAAACACCATTGCCGCCGACCTTGTGGTACTCGCCACGGGCCAGGTCCCCAACGCCGGCGTTGAGTTCGATGCCTGGACCCAGGTCACCACGGAAGCCGACGGCGGTTCGGAACCTGCGAAGCAGAGGCAGGCGGAGATGAAGAAGATTTCCGTGCTCAACCTGAATTACCGCCAGGGTCCGGACATTCCGCAGTTCAAGCATGGCTTCGCCGACTCGCACTTCATCTGCTTCCCCTACGAGACGCGCCGTACCGGCATCTATGCCGCCGGCCCGGTGCGCCGTCCGATGGACATCCTGCAAGCCACCGACGACGCCACGGGCGCCGCGCTCAAGGCCATCCAGGCGGTGGAAAGCGTCGCCGTCGGCCGCGCCGCGCATCCGCGTTCGGGTGACCTGTCCTTTCCCACGGCGCGCCTCGAAGGCTGTACCCAGTGCAAACGCTGCACGGTGGAATGTCCCTTCGGCGCCATCGACGAAGACGAACGACGTTTCCCGGTCTTCAACGAGGAGCGCTGCCGCCGCTGCGGTACCTGCATGGGCGCCTGCCCGGTGCGCGTGATCTCCTTTGAAAACTACTCCTGCGACACCGTCGGCAGCCAGGTCAAGGCAGTCGAGGTTCCAGAAGAAGACGAAGAGAAGCCGCGCATCCTGGTGCTGGCCTGCGAGAACGACGCTTACCCCGCGCTCGACATGGCGGGCCTGGCGCGCCTGAACTACTCGGCCTTCGTCCGCGTCATCCCGGTGCGCTGCCTCGGTTCGGTGAATACCATCTGGATCACCGACGCGCTGAATGCCGGCTACGACGGCGTGATGATGATGGGCTGCAAGAAGGGCGACGACTACCAGTGCCACTTCGTCAAGGGTTCCGAACTCGCGCATTACCGCATGAGCAAGATCGGCGACACGCTGACGCAGCTCGGCCTCGAACCCGAGCGGGTACAGACGCAGGAGGTCGCGATCACCGACAACATTCGTGTCGTCAAGCTGATCAACGACTACGTCGCCGAACTCGAAAAGCTCGGCCCCTCGCCCATGAAGGGCTTCGGCTAAGGAGACGCGACAGATGACAATCAACGCAACTGCGGCCAATCAAGCCGCGAATTCCGGCGCCCTGGAACGTTACCGCAACAACTTCCTCAAGGAAGTCGAGGCCAACGTCGAAGAAGGCCACATGGTCAAGATGTGCATGCAGTGCGGCGTCTGCGCCGGCTCCTGCCCCCTGGGCAATGCCTGGGAACATTCGCCGCAGAAGATATTCATGATGATCCGTGCCGGCAAGCGCGACGAGGTGCTGGGTTCCGACTCGATGTTCATGTGCACCTCCTGCTACAACTGCATGGTGCGTTGCCCGCGAGAACTGCCGATCACGCACATCATGCACGGCCTGGCCAACTACGCACATCGCCTCGGCCTCGCCCCCAAGGGCCAGCCGACGCGCGAATTCGCCACCCTGTTCTGGAACAACGCAATCAAGAAGGGCCTCGTCAATGAACTGACGCTGACCCTGCGCCACTACTTCCGCGGCGGCCTGGTGTCCGGCATCAAGGAGGCCCTGGCCATGCAGGGCATCGGCCTCGGCCTGTTCCTGGCCAAGCGCCTCAACCCGATGGAAATCTTCGGTGGCCACGGCGTCAAGGATCTCAAGGGATTCCACGCCATCATCGCCAAGGCGAAGGAAATCGAGGATCGCAAGAAGGGC
>JAIOPW010000111.1 GCA_021413665.1 Rhodocyclales bacterium
CGAGGCCGAAGTCGAGTCGCAGGCGCTGGAATTCCTGCGTCGCCACGTGCCGCGGCAGACCACGCCGATGTGTGGCAACTCGATCTGCCAGGACCGGCGCTTCATGGCGCGCTACATGCCGAAGCTGGAAGACTGGTTCCACTACCGCAACCTCGACGTGTCGACGCTCAAGGAACTGTGCAAGCGCTGGAAGCCGGAAGTGGCGAAGGGGCTGAAGAAGCACGGCCGCCACGAGGCGCTTGCCGACATTATCGAGTCGATCGACGAGCTCAAGTACTACCGCGAGCATTTTCTCAAGGTCTAGCTAATCGCGGCGGTAGAGCCGCAGCCGCTCGTTCTTGTCGCCGGGGCGCGAGGTTTCGCGCACCAGCGTCCAGCCCGGCAGATCCTTCGCGCTGCCCGCGCCAGCCTGGGCGATCAGGTGCCGACAGTCCTTGCCGCGGTTGCCGCCGACCGTGCGGATGCCGTTGAAGTAGTCGAGCGAGGCGCGCTGCGCCAGGCCCAGGCCGCGCCGGGCGATGCAGCCGGGATGCGGCCCGAGCGCTTCCCGAAAGTCGGCGCTGACGCTACGGTAACTCTTGCCATAGTCGATCCATGGCAGCCAGAGCGTCATCAGCAGCAGCCAGATCGTGGTCAGGCCCACGCTCCAGCGGGCCGCGGCGCGCCAGGGCGAGCGCGGCGTGCGCAGCATGACCGCGAGCCAGCCGACGGTGGCGGCGATCGCCAGCAGGATCAGGATCGGCGATGCCTCGGCGATGAAGCCGGGCGCCGGCTTGCTGAAGTTCTTCGCCACCCGCGCCGGTTCGCCGGTCAGCATGGCAATGCCGCCCAGCCAGATCAGGCCGGCGATCAGCGTGAAGGTCATCATGCCGAACCAATCGAAGGCATTGGCCGCGCCGCGGCGCAGGCGGGAGGCGCCGGTGGCGGCGAGCAGCGTCAGCGGCACCAGAGCCGGCAGCAGCGTGGCCGGCCTGGGTGCGTCGGCGACGAACAGCGTCACGGCCCAGGCGGCGGCGGCCAGCATCAGGAAGTTCTGCGCCAGCAGTGCCTTGCGCCGTTCCAGCCAGAGTGTCCACAGTGCCAGAGGCAGCACCGGCCACGCCGCCCAGGCCAGCATTTCCAGGTGATTGACGCCGGGGCCACCGTGAAGGCCCAAGCTGGAAAGCTCGGCCGTCCACCCCAGGTCGAACAGTGTCGGCGCCTGTTGCCAGAGCAGCAGCGGCCAGGGCAGCGCCAGCGCCAGGGCGATTCCCAGGGCGATCAGCCAGGCCCTCAGGCTCTCGCGCCGGCGCCAGTCGGGATGCAGCATCAGGGTGATGGCGGTTGCCAGTTCGACGGCGGCGATGTCGCTGCCGGCCGCGAGGAAGCTGATGCCCAGGCCGAGGCCGAAAATCGATCCGCCGCGCGAGGCTTGCTGCTGCCAGATGGCAAGCCCGCGCAGGGCGATGGCGAAGCCGGCGATGGCGGCGATGGCCGGCTGTGCGTCGTGCATCGGCACCAGCATGCCCAGCGTGCCGATTGCCAGCAGCGGGGCGGCGAGGGCCGCGCTGCCGCCGTCGAGCCGGTAGGCGGTGCGCGAAATCACCACCAGGTAGAGGCCGCCGAACAGGACGGAGGCCAGGCGGGCGGCGTCGTGCCACGGCAGCAGCCATCCGAGCGCCTTGCCGCACAGGGCGGCCAGCCAGTGATAGAGCGGGGGGGTGACCAGCCAGGGATCGCCGGCAATGCGCGGTACCAGCCAGTCGCCGCCAGCCATGCTCCAGGCGACGCCGAGGTGCAGGGCGTCATCGACCTTCCAGGGGTCGTGGCCGATAGCACCGGCCAGCAGCCAGATTCCGCACAGAATCCAGGCGGCGCGGCGCGCCAGCAGCGGCGCCAGGGTGCGTTCAGTCAGGGCTTGCATGGTGACGGAGCGGGCTCGCCAGATGGAAAAAAGGCAGCCCGAGAGCTGCCTTTTTCGGCGTCATGCACGCGAGCCCGGAGTTCAGGCCGCCTTCTTGCTGTATTTCTGGCGGAAGCGCTCGACACGGCCGGCGGTGTCGACAATCTTCTGCTTGCCGGTGTAGAACGGGTGGCAGGCGGAGCAGACTTCGATGTGCAGCGGCTTGCCGCTGGTGGAGCAGGTCTTGAACTTGTTGCCGCAGCTACAGGTAACTTCGATCTCGACGTAATTCGGGTGTATTCCGGCTTTCATTTGATTGTCCTTTCGTGTGCAAGCGCGGTTCGTGGGTTTGGCGAGCCGACAGAGCCGGGCATTATCCGCTAAATCGCGCTTCTGTGCAATCGCCGGGATACCGTCCCCGCGTCCCGCGGGGACATATCAGCGCTGGCGCATGGCGTCGAAGAATTCGGCGTTGTTCTTGGTGGCCTTGACCTTGTCTACCAGGAATTCCGTGGCTTCCATGTCGTCCATGTTGTACAGCAGCTTGCGCAGGATCCACATCTTCTGCA
>JAIOPW010000551.1 GCA_021413665.1 Rhodocyclales bacterium
CCTTCCTACGCTGCGGAAAAGGCCTTGAAGCGCGCCGGCATGAAGGTGGGCGACATCGACCTGTTCGAGCTCAACGAAGCCTTCGCCGCCGTGGTGCTGCGCTTCATGCAGGTGCTCGACGTTTCTCACGACCGGATGAACGTCAATGGCGGCGCCATTGCCATGGGCCATCCGCTGGGTGCCACCGGCGCAATGATCCTCGGCACCCTGCTCGATGAACTCGAGCGCCGCGATCTTTCCGCCGGCCTTGCGACCCTTTGCGTCGGGGCTGGAATGGGTACCGCAACCATCATCGAGCGAGTCTGACATGCTGAATTATTCCGTGGATGCAGAAGGCATCGCTACCGTCGAGTTCGACTATCCGGACAAGGCGCAGAACATCCTCAACGCGCTATCCCTCGGCGCTTACGCCACCACCATGCAGAAGGCGCTGGCGGACCCGACCGTCAAGGGCATCGTTATCGCTTCGGCGAAGAAGGATTTCATCGCCGGCGGCGACCTCGCCGAGCTTTCCGGGGCGACCGATCCGGCCGCCTTCCATGCCGCGATCAGCCAGACGCACAAGCTGATGCGCGCCATAGAGCTCGGCGGCAAGCCGGTTGCGGCGGCCATCAACGGAACCACCCTGGGCGGCGGCCTGGAGATCGCGCTGGGTTGTCACCATCGCGTCGCCGCCGACAATCCTAAGGCGCGCTTCGGCTTCCCCGAAGTCACCCTCGGCCTGCTGCCCGGCGCCGGCGGCACACAGCGCGTGCCGCGCCTGGTCGGCATGCAGGCCGCAGCACCCTTGCTGATGGAGGGCAAGCGCATCAAGGCCGCCGAGGCGCAGAAGCTCGGCCTGATCCACGCCGTGGTGGAAGTCGGCGCCGAGCGTACGGCGGCGCGCACGTGGGTGCTCGATGCCGTCGCCTCCGGCGTCAAGCCGCTGCAGCCGTGGGATGCCAAGGGCTTCCGGATTCCCGGTGGCGGCCCGGCGACGCCCAACGGCATGCAGATGTTGATGGCGGCCAACGCCATGCTGCGCGAGAAGACCTGCGACAACTACCCGGCACCCAAGCACATCCTGTCCTGCGTCTACGAGGGCTTGTCGACCAACCTCGACACGGGTCTGGCGATCGAGGCGCGCTATTTCACCAACCTGGTGATGTCGCCGGTGTCGAAGAACATGATCCGCAGCCTGTTCTTCGGCATGAACGAAGCCAACAAGCTGGCTTCGCGCCCCACCGGCGTACCGCCGCAGAAATACACCAAGATCGGCATGCTCGGCGCCGGCATGATGGGCGCCGGTATCGCCATGTCGACCACGACCGCCGGCATGGACATCGTGCTGCTGGATACGACCATGGAAGCTGCCGAAAAGGGCAAGGCCTATGCGGCGAAGCAATGGGGCAAGCAGGTGGCGAAGGGCCGCATGACGCAGCAGGCGATGGACGCCCTGCTGGCGCGCATCCACCCCACCGCCGACTACGCCGACCTGAAAGGCTGCGAACTGGTGGTCGAAGCCGTGTTCGAGAAGCGCGAGATCAAGGCCGACGTGACCAGGAAGAC
>JAIOPW010000552.1 GCA_021413665.1 Rhodocyclales bacterium
GCCGCCGAAAAATTCGCCGAACGCGAAAAGGGCCAGCGGCGCCGGGAGGACGAAGCTGCCGAAGCGCGCCGCAAATCCGTCGGTCCCACCGCAAAGCTGGCCGACCTGCGGCCGCTGAAGAAGGAAAGCCAAAAGCTCGAGCAGCAGCTCACCGCCTGGCAGGGCGAGCTGAAGCTTCTGGAAACCCGGCTCGCCGACCCGACCCTGTACGCCGGCGCCGAAAGCCGCCTGCTCGACGACCTCACCCTGCGCCAAAGCCAATTGACGCAGAATATCGAAGCAGCGGAATCACGCTGGCTGGAAATCCACGAATTGCTCGAGCACGATCAGGAGAACTAGATGGCCGCGAAACCCTCGCCGAAACCCGCCGCCACAAGGCACAAAACGCCGGCCAAGGCCCCCGCCAAACCGGCTGCGAAGCCAAAGCCGAAGCCGCTGCGGCGCCCTGCCTCCGGCGACATCGCGCCGTCGAGCAAGCCGGCGGGCATCAAAAATTTCGTGGTCAAGGACCGGTCCGCCGCCGCACGTGACTCGAAGATCGAAGCCATCCACGACATCGTCGCCCACGCCAAGCCGGGCGAAGGCGCCAAGCTGGCGCAGGCGCTCAAGGCCGTGGTCGAAGGCGCCTCGCCCGACGACGTCGAGGCGCTCAAGGACGCCCTGCTGCAGCGCGAAGTCGCCGCCGACAGCCATCCCGACGAAGAACTGGCGCCTGGCTGGCGCGAGGGTGGCTACCCCTACCGCCACCTGATGACGCGCAGGAACTACGAGAAGCAGAAATATCACCTGCAGGTCGAGCTGCTCAAGCTACAGGCCTGGGTCAAGGAAACCGGACAGAAGGTCGTGATCCTGTTCGAGGGCCGCGACGCGGCGGGCAAGGGCGGCACCATCAAGCGCTTCATGGAACATTTGAATCCGCGCGGTGCCCACGTCGTCGCATTGGAGAAGCCCTCGGAGACCGAGCGCGGCCAATGGTATTTCCAGCGCTACGTGCAGCACCTGCCGACCAACGGCGAAATCGCGCTGTTTGACCGCTCCTGGTACAACCGCGCCGGCGTCGAGCGCGTGATGGGCTTCTGTACCGATACCGAGTACGAGGAATTCATGCGTCAGACGCCGGAGTTCGAACGCACCCTGGTCCGCAGCGGCGTACACCTGATCAAGTTCTGGTTCTC
>JAIOPW010000396.1 GCA_021413665.1 Rhodocyclales bacterium
GCTGGTGCCGGCAACCGGAATCGAACTGGTGACCTACCGCTTACAAGGCGGTTGCTCTACCATCTGAGCTATGCCGGCCCGGATCGAATTATAACGGAGCCGATCGGCTGCTATAAACTCCGACGTTGATCATGGTCGCCACCTCCTCCCCCCGCCAGCCCTTGCACCTGCTCGTCGTCGCAGCCTCGGACGAGGTGGCGGCACCGCTCTATCCGGTGGTTGCCGATGCGGACAAGGCCTGCGAATTCCATCGCATCGGCACGCCAGCCGCCTTGCGTGCGGCATTGCGGGACAAGCCTTGGGACGCCGTGCTGTACATTCCGGGGGTTTCCTCGCTTTCGGTACAGGCCACCGTACGCCAGATCGACGAATCCGGCTTTGATTTGCCCCTGATCGTGGTGGCCGGCCCCAACGACGAGCGCGGTACGCAGCGCGCGATGAAGGCCGGCGCCCGCGACGTGATTGATGCGGATCGCCTCGAACGCCTTATCCCGGCGGTCGAGCGCGAAGTGCGCGAAGCCCGGCATCGCGCCGACCACCGCGCCGCGCTGGAAATGCTCAACGAAAGCCAGGCCCGTTTCGATGCCCTGGCCTCCAACCTGCCCGGCATGCTGTTCCACCTGCGGCGTGACGCCGAAGGCGAATTCCGCTTCCTGTTCGTCAGCGAAGGCTGCCAGAAACTGTTCGGCTTGAAGCAGCAGGACCTGCTGGCCTCCGCCGCCAGGCTGTTCGACGCCTTTGATGGCGAAAAGCGCAAGAGCCTGGAAAACGCCCTGCGCGAGTCCGCCGCGAAGGGCGCGCTGCTCAATTGGGAGGGCCACACCCGCGGCCGCACGCGGCACAAGTGGATCAACCTGCGTTCGACTCCCCACCGCTTCGATTCGGGGATTGTCGAATGGCGCGGCATCGCCACCAACATTACCGACAGCAAGGAAAGCGAGGCGGAGCTGCGCGGATCGCGGCAGCAGCTTGCGGAACTGTCGACCCACCTCGAAGCCGTCAAGGAAGAGGAACGCGAGCGGATATCGCGCGACATCCACGATGAACTCGGCTCGATTCTGGTGTTCCTGAAGATCGAGGCGGCGCACCTCGCCAGCAAGTTGCCGGTGGGCGCCGACCGCCTGCGCGAAAAGGCGCACTCGATCGAGGGTCTGCTCGACCAGGCGATGAGCACCGCCAGCCGTGTCGCCCGGGAATTGCGCCCCGGCATCCTCAAGGAGTTCGGCCTGCCCGCCGCCATCGAGTGCCAGGCTGAGGATTTCAGCCAGCGCTTCGGCATTCCGTGCCGGGTCCAATGCGACGAGGAGGCCATCGAGCCGGAGCCGGATACCTCGCTGGCCCTGTTCCGCATTGCCCAGGAGGCGCTGACGAACATCGCGAAACATGCCCACGCATCGCTCGTCGTCATGCGTTTGCGGCGCGAACGCGGTAACATCCTGCTCGAGATCAGGGACAACGGACGCGGCATTTCCGACGCCGACATGCAGAAGCCGAAATCCTTTGGTCTGCGCGGAATTCGCGAGCGGGTATTGAGTCTTGCCGGGGAATTTTCCATCGGGCCGGCGGAACACGGCGGCACTCACATCATCCTGCGCGTTCCGGAACGGGCGGGCGTCGAACCTCCAGGCGAAGAAGAATTGCAGCGCAACCTGTTTTAGTTGGGGCACAACGCCGCTTTGCGGCATCAGCCTTGCCTGAAACGCTAACGTGTTAACCATGGCCGACAAGATCCACGTCCTTATTGCTGATGACCACGCCATTGTGCGGCAGGGCCTCAAGCAGATACTTTCAGAAACCGAAGACTTGCTGGTCACGGGTGAGGCCGATGATGGCGCCGAAGCGCTGAGCCTCGCGCGGCAGCAGACCTGGGACGTATTCCTGCTCGATGTATCGATGCCGAATCGCAATGGCATCGATACCCTGAAGCAGTTGAAGAAGGAGTTTCCCCGGCTGCCGGTGCTGATACTCAGCATGCATCCGGAGGAGCAATACGCCGTGCGCGCTCTCAAGGCCGGCGCCTCGGGCTATCTCACCAAGCAGAGCGCACCGGAACAACTGGTGACCGCGATTCGGCAGGTGGCTTCCGGCAAGAAGTACCTCAGCCCGGCCGTCGCCCAGCAACTGGCCGAGGCGATCTCGGAGAATACGGAGAAGTCGCCGCACGAACGCATCACCGATCGCGAATATCAGGTGCTGGTGCTGATCTCCACCGGGAACACGCTGACGCAGATCGCCGAAAAACTGAATCTGGGCGTGGCGACGGTCAGCACCTACCGTGCCCGCCTGCTTGAAAAGATGGGCCTCAAGAGCACGGCGGAGCTGATTCGCTACGGCCTCGAACACGGATTGGCGGAATAGGGAAAGATGTCAAAACCAATGCAGCCCCTGGAAATCGCGCGCGAAACGCTGCGTCGCCTGGCAATGAACAAGACGCCACCGACGCCCGACAACTATCGCACGCTGTATCACGAAATCACCGGATCGAAAGTCGTCGAGCCGTTCCCGGAGAAGGCCCTGAAGGCAGTGCACGCTGAATTGCCGCGCGACACCCCGGAGCAGACACGGTTCGCCCGGCAGTTCGAGGCCGCCATCGCCTCCGGCAACTGGCAAAGCGTCGGCAGCGCCGTAACCGAGCTGCTGGCGAAGCCGGCGAGCGAGCCGCTGGCGTGGGCGTCACTGATTCGCGAACTGGTACAGCAACTCGACACCCACCATGCCGGCCTGACGACGGCCAAGAAGAAGGAAACCGTGGAGCATGTCGTGGCGGCTTCCAGCACGCCCGAATTGCTGTATTCCCGTCTGCAGTCAGCGTTGCGGGCCTGGTCACATTCGCCGATGGGCGACCATACCGAACTGGTCGGCGAACCGCCGCCGGGAACGCCGGCGCCAGGTCCTGTGCCCACACTCGCGCCGGATGTCCGACCCGGCGCACGCGATCACGCGGCGCCTCATGGCGGCATCGGCGAACTCAAGGAATTGATTGCGCAACTGCTCGACAACACCTTGTCCATCGTACTGGCCGAGAGCCCGGAGCTGGCGCGCGAATCCGCCGAAATTGCGGCCGCCGCGCGGGCGGCGAGCGGCCTCGAGGAACTTGCCGGTCTCGCCGAACGCCTGAAAAAACTCAGCTACCGCGCCCACTTCGTCGCCGAGGACCAGGCCGAGCTGAAATCGGCCCTGCTCCATCTCGTGCATCTGATCGTCGACAACATCAGCGAACTGGTGGTGGACGACCAATGGCTGGCGGGGCAGATCGGCGTGGTCCGCGAACTGGTGAACGAGCCGCTCAACCTGCGCCGGCTGGATGACGTCGAACGCCGCATGAAGGATGTCATCGTCAAGCAGAGTTCGCTCAAGAAGAGCCTGAACGAGGCCCGCGACAGGCTGAAGCTGATGCTCGCCACCTTCGTCGATCGTCTGGCCGACTTTTCGGAAACGACCAGCGGCTACCACGACAAGATCGAAAAGTGCGCGACCCGCATCAGCCAGGCCAACGACATCGGCGACCTGTCCGATGTGCTGGATGAAGTGATGCGCGAAACCCGTGTCGTCCAGCTCAATGCCGCGCGTTCCCGCGACGAAATGTCCGTCATGCGCTCACGGGTCGATGAGGCGGAGCGCGAAGTGACCCGGCTCCAAACCGAACTGGCGCACGCCAGCGAGCTGGTCCGCCACGACCCGCTGACCGGCGCGCTCAACCGCAAGGGAATGGACGAAGCGCTGGAACGCGAAGTCGGCCGCCTACGACGCCAGGGCGGATCACTCAGCCTGGCGCTGCTCGACATCGACAACTTCAAGAAGCTCAACGACAGCCTTGGCCACGCGGTGGGCGATGCCGCCCTGATACACCTGTCCGCCGTCGCGCGCGAAGCCATCCGGCCGCAGGACACCCTGGCCCGCTATGGCGGCGAGGAATTCGTCGTGTTGCTGCCCAACACGCCGCTGGACGATGCGGTCAGCGCCATGGTGCGGGTACAGCGCGAACTGACCCGGCGCTTCTTCCTCAACAACAATGACAAGGTGCTGATCACCTTCAGTTGCGGCGTTGCGGAACTCAACGGTGAGGAAATGCCCTACGATGCGCTGAAACGAGCCGACGAAGCCATGTATCTGGCCAAGCGAGCCGGCAAGAACCGTGTAGTACCGGCCTGATGCGGCCGGCCTGACAACCAGAGGAGGAGTCTCCATGAAAACCTTGAAGCAAATGCTTGAAGAGCACCCGCGCGCACCGCTGTCGGTGTCGCCGGAAGACTCTGTCTTCTCCGCCCTTGAACTCATGGCAAAACACGACATCGGCGCCGTGCTCGCCATGCACGACGGAAAGCTGGCCGGCATCTTCAGCGAGCGCGACTACGCGCGCAAGATCATCCTGCTTGGCAAATCGTCGAAGGAGACCCTGGTGCGGGAGATCATGACCGAGAAGGTGCTCTATGCCCAGCCGTCGATGACGAGCGACCAGGCCATGGCGCTGATGACCGACAAGCGCATCCGCCATCTGCCGGTGCTCGACGCGAACCAGAAGGTACTGGGCATGGTGTCGATCGGCGATCTGGTCAAGGAAACCATTTCGCAGCATGCCTTCCTGATCAAGCAACTGGAACAGTACATCGCCAGTTGAGGCGGCCGGGACCGGGACATGGAAACGGATGACGCGACAGATCCACCCGAGGTATTGCAGGCCCGCCTGGTCGAACTGCGCATCGAGCATCGCGACCTCGACGAGGCGATCGGCCGCCTGACGCTGGCGCCCTCCGACGACCAGTTGCTGCTGCGTCGCCTGAAGAAGCGCAAGCTGCTGATCAAGGATCGCATATCGGCGCTGGAACGCCTGCTCGATCCCGACGAATATGCCTGAGAGGGCCTCCAACCACCCATGACCTACAACTTCGATACCCTCGCCTTGCACGCGGGCCAAGTGCCGGACGAGCGCTTCGGCGCACGGGCGACGCCGATCTACCTGACCACCTCCTTCGTCTTCAAGGATTCCGACCAGGCCGCGGCGCTGTTCAACATGGAACGCGCAGGCCACGTCTATTCGCGCATCTCCAACCCGACCAATGCCGTGCTCGAAGAGCGCATCGCCGCCCTCGAAGGCGGCGTCGGAGCGCTTGCGGTCGCCTCGGGCCAGGCGGCGCTGCACCTGGCGATCGTCACGTTGATGGGCGCCGGCGGCCACATCGTCGCCAGCCGCTCGCTCTACGGTGGTTCGCACAATCTGCTCGACTACACGCTGCCACGCTTCGGCATCGCCACCACCTTCGTCGATCCGCGCGACCTCGACGCCTGGCGCGCCGCGATCCGTCCCGAAACGCGCCTGCTGTTCGGCGAAACGCTGGGCAACCCCGGCCTCGACGTGCTGGATATCCCGGCGGTGTCGGCACTGGCGCACGATCACGGTCTGCCACTGCTGGTGGACAGCACGTTCACCACCCCCTGGTTGATGCGCCCCTTCGATCACGGTGCCGACCTGGTTTTCCATTCGGCGACCAAGTTCCTCGGCGGCCACGGCATCGCCATCGGCGGCCTGCTGGTGGATGGCGGTACCTTCGATTGGGAAAAGTCCGGCAAATTTCCGACCCTGACCGAGCCCTATGCCGGCTTCCACGGCATGGATTTCAGCGAGGAATCCACCGTCGCCGCCTTCCTGCTGCGGGCCCGGCGCGAAGGACTGCGCGACTTCGGTGCCTGCATGAGCCCGATGACGGCCTTCCAGTTGCTGCAAGGCGTCGAGACCCTGCCGCTGCGCATGGAACGCCACATCGCCAACACGCGCCTGGCCGTCGCTCATCTCGTTGGCCACGAAGCCGTGGCCAGCGTCGGTTATCCCGAGCTCGAAGACCATCCCGACCACGCCGTGGCGCGGAAGCTGCTGCCGCGCGGCGCCGGCGCGGTATTCAGTTTCAACCTGAAGGGTGGGCGCGCGGCGGGACGCAAGTTCATCGAGGCGCTGCGCGTGTTTTCGCACCTGGCCAACGTCGGCGACGCCAAGTCGCTGGTGATCCATCCGGCCTCGACCACGCATTTCCGCATGTCCGATGCCGCGCTGGTGGCGGCCGGCATACAGCCCGGCACCGTTCGCCTGTCGATCGGGCTCGAAGACGCCGGCGACCTGCTCGAAGACCTCGATCGCGGCCTTGCCGCCGCGGCGAAAGCCTGAGCATGGAACTGGAGATCAACGGCCAGGCTGCTTACGCCTATAACGGCGGCAAGCCCTTCGACGCCAGCCTTCCCTGTGTCGTCTTCATCCACGGCGCGCAAAACGACCATAGCGTCTGGCTGCTGCAAAGCCGCTGGTTCGCGCATCATGGCTTCAGCGTGCTGGCCCTTGACCTGCCGGGCCATGGCCGCAGCGCCGGCAAACCGCTGCCCTCGATAGAAGACCTCGCCGACTGGGTTGAATTGCTGATGGAAAGAGTCGGCGCCGGCGCTACGGCGAAAAACGTCTCTTTGGTGGGTCACAGCATGGGTTCGCTGGCCGCGCTGGAATGCGCCTCGCGCCACCCGGCCCGCATCGCGCGCATCGCCCTGATCGGCACCGCCGTACCGATGCAGGTATCGGATGCCCTGCTCGGCGCCGCGAACGAGGACGAGCCGAAGGCAATCGCCATGATCAACAACTGGTCGCACTCTCCGCGATCCGCCATCGGCGGCTATGTGGTGCCCGGCATCTGGCATTTCGGCGCCGCAAAACGCCTCATGGAGCGACAAAAACCCGGCGTCCTGCACAACGATCTCGCCGCCTGCAACGCCTACCAACACGGCATGGAAGCCGCTACGTCACTTACCTGCCCGGCCCTGATCGTCAGCGGCGGCCGGGACATGATGACGAACCCCAAAGTGTCCGCCAAACTAGCCACCGCCATCAAGGACGCCAGGCGTGTGAGCCTCGATGGGGCCGGTCACACGCTGGCAGAGCAACCCGATGCGTTGCTCGACGCCTTGCGCAACTTCATCGCCTGACCTACGTGGATACGCCGCGACAGGAACTCCATCAATTTCCGGTCATCCGCACCGGCCTGCCGCTGTCCGCGCCACTGGACTGGCTGCGACGCGGGGCGGATGACCTCAAAGCCGGCGGCTTCGCCAGCCTGTTGTACGGAATGTGCTTTGCCGCCGCCGGCTTGTTGCTCTTCCTTGCCTTCCGCCATGCCGTGCAACTGGTCACGGCGGTCACCGCCGGATTCATGCTGCTTGGGCCGTTTCTTGCGTTGGGCCTCTACGAACTTTCCCGCCGTCGCGAGACCGGCGAACCGCTGGGTTTCAAAGTCACTCTCGCGGTCTGGAAGCGGAATATCGGTTGCTTCGGCATCTATTCGCTGATCCTGATCGTTATCTACCTGGTCTGGGCACGCGCCTCGCTGGTGATCTTTGCCCTGTTTTATCAAGGCGGCATGCCGACCCTGGGAAGTTTCATGGCACAGATACTGAAGTTCGACAACATCGAGTTCCTGCTGGCCTACCTTGCCGTGGGAAGCTTCTTTGCGACACTGGTATTTGCC
>JAIOPW010000397.1 GCA_021413665.1 Rhodocyclales bacterium
CCATTGGCTACGAGAGCTGGTTGTTCCAGTCGGGCGAGGTGCGCGAAGCCGAAACCAAATGGGCCAACGTCTGCGACTTCGTCGAATGGCTGGGTCGGAAGGGCGAGGAGGAAAGCAAATCCCTGCTCGAACTGGCGCAGTCGGTCGCCCTGCTTTCGATGCTGGACAAGAACGATGGCGAGCAGGATGCGGTGCAGCTCGCTACCCTGCACGCCGCCAAGGGCCTCGAATTTCGCCATGTCTTCCTGGTCGGCGTCGAGGAGGGCTTGCTGCCACATCGCGATTCGCTGGAGCCGGCGAAGATGGAAGAGGAGCGCCGCCTGATGTACGTCGGTATCACCCGCGCCCAGGCCAGCCTGACCGTGAGCTGGTGCGAGCGGCGCAAGCAGGGCCGCGAATCGATGCCACGCGAGCCCTCGCGCTTCATCGCCGAGATGGGTGAGGCGGCGCAGAAGGCATCGGAACAGAGGAACACGGTGCCGGACGCCCCTACCGCCCGCGCCAAGGCCAGCGCCTTGCGGGCAATGCTTGCCGCCAAGCGCTGAGCGCGGGCGGGTCGACGCGCCATTCTCTGGATGCTGTCCCCGCCAGTGGCAGGGACATATCGCCGGGATACCGTGGACATAAAGCAAAAGGGACCGCGAACGGTCCCTTCCTTGTTGCATTCCAGCGGGCCTTGGTTGCTACTTGCCTGCGGGTTCCTTGAAGCCGGCGCCGGCCTTGTTCGCCATGTAGGCAATGGCGCGCGTCAGTTCGACATCGTTGGCGTCGGAGCCGCCCTTGGGCGGCATCGCGTTCTTGCCGGCAATTGCCGATTTCAGCAGGCCGTCGAGCTTGAGCGCGATGCGCGGCGCCCAGGCGGCCTTGTCGCCCAGCTTCGGCGCGTTGGCAACACCGGTGTCGTGGCAGGCGGCGCAACTGGCCTTGTAAATCTGTTCGCCGCTGCGGTTGCCGGCGGCGGCGCCCGCCGCGGCGGCTGCCAGCTCGACACGGGCCACCGGTGCAATACGGCTGTTGGCGGCTTCGTCGTCACCCTTGGGGCGGCCGCCCATGGCAAAAACGCCGACGGA
>JAIOPW010000485.1 GCA_021413665.1 Rhodocyclales bacterium
AACCGCTTTACCGGCTGGACCGATGTCGGACTCACCGAAAAAGGCTTCGCCGAGGCGGTAGCCGCCGGCCAGTTGCTGAAAAAGGAAGGCTTCGCCTTCGACATCGCCTATACCTCGGTACTGCGCCGCGCAATCAAGACCTTGTGGACCGTGCTCGAGGAAATGGACCGCATGTGGATTCCCGTGCAGCATTCGTGGCGACTGAACGAGCGCCACTATGGCGCCCTGCAGGGCCTCAACAAGGCCGAAACCGCCGCCAAGTTCGGCGACGAACAGGTACTGGTCTGGCGCCGCGCCTATGACACGCCGCCGCCGCCGCTGGCGGAAGACGATCCGCGGCTGGAGACCGGCAACCCGCGTTATGCCAACCTTCCGGCCGCTCAGTTTCCGCGCACGGAGTGCCTGAAGGATACCGTCGAGCGCTTCCTTCCCTACTGGCACGAAACCATCGCTCCAGCAGTCAAGTCGGGCAAAAAGGTCATCATCGCCGCCCACGGCAACAGCCTGCGGGCGCTGATCAAGTACCTCGACAAGGTCTCGGACGCGGACATCGTCGGCCTCAACATCCCCACCGCGCAGCCGCTGGTCTATGAGCTGGATGCCGATCTGAAGCCGATCCGCAACTACTACCTCGGCGATGCCGATGCCATCAAGGCGGCCATGCAGGCGGTGGCGAACCAGGGCAAAGCAAAGGCGTGATTCCCCGATGCGGGATTTGCGCCAAAGCAACCTGCCTTGCTGCATTTCTTGCTTCGGCCGCGTTCGCCGCCAGCGTTGATTCGACCAAGGGCGAACTACAGGACCTGAAGGGCCGTATCGAGGCCTTGCGCCGCGACATGGCGACAGCCGAGGAATCGAAGACTTACGCCGCGGATCAGTTGCGCGAAACCGAATCGGCGATCTCCAACGCCAACCGGCGCCTGCATGAGCTGGGTGCCGAACGCGCCGAAACCAGAAGCCAGCTGGCCGACCTCGATGCGCAGGGCCGCCGCCTCGATCAACAAACCGGCGCGCAGCAGAACCAGTTGGCGCGCCTGCTCAACCGCCAATTTGTCGGCGGCGATTCGGATGCCCTGAAGCTGCTGTTGTCGGGCCACGATCCGAACCAGTCGGCACGCGACAAATACTTCCTCACCCGCTTGTCACGCGCCAAAGCCGACCTGATCCAGCAATTACGCGCTGTCGCAACGGAAAAAAGGCGCCTGGCGGACGCTGCGCGCGAACGGCAGGAACAACTGGCGGAGATCGAACGCCGGCAGCAGGAGAGCCGCGCACAGTTGCTCGAGCGCAAGAAGCAGCGGCTGACAATGCTGGCGGCGATAGCAGACCGCCTCAAGGCGCAGCGACGTGAAATCACCGGACTTAAGCGGGACGAGCAACGCCTGTCTCGGCTGATCGAGGGATTGGCGCGAATCGCGGCGGCGAAGAGGCCGGCGCCAAGGGCTCCCCAGGGGACGCAGAGCGCTGGTGGTGGCGGTACGGCAACGGCAAGAGCGCCGAAGCTGAAAAGCCATGATCCAGGCAATGTCGGCGGCGCCTTCGCCGCGCTGCGCGGCCGATTGCGCCTGCCGGTCAAGGGCGCCATCGCCGGCCGCTTCGGCAGCCCGCGCGCGGAAAGCGGCGCAAACTGGAAGGGCGTATTCATCCGCGCCGCCGAGGGTGCCGAAGTGAAGGCCGTGGCCGGTGGCACCGTGGTTTTCTCAGACTGGCTGCGCGGTTTCGGCAACCTGTTGATCATCGATCACGGTGACGACTTCCTCTCCGTCTATGGCAACAACGAATCGCTGCTGGCGGGCGTCGGCGCCGGCGTGAAGGGTGGCGAACCGGTCGCCACCGTGGGAAACAGCGGCGGCAACCCGGACTCGGGTTTATACTTTGAACTGAGGCATCGAGGCCAGCCCTTCGACCCCCTGAAATGGGCCAGAAATTAGCCAAACTCGCGCTACACTCGCACTTAATCCGGCTAGCCCCGCCGTTATCCGTTTGGAGTTCCTATGAGCAGCAAGCTGCAACAAGTGGGTCTGGTGGTGTCCGGTCTGATCGCCGGCATCCTGGTCAGCCTGAATTTCTCCGCCAGCGCCGGCAAGGATGCGGCCACGGCGGCCCTGCCGATCGAGGAGTTGCGCAGCTTCGCCGATGTCTACAACGCGATCAAGCAGGGCTACGTCGAGCCGGTCGAAGACAAGAAGCTCATCACCCACGCCATCAGCGGCATGCTGGCCAATCTCGATCCGCACTCGGCCTATCTGGATGCGGACTCCTTCAAGGACCT
>JAIOPW010000486.1 GCA_021413665.1 Rhodocyclales bacterium
GGCCGTCGGCCAGCAGAACGCCAAGGCCCTCGGCTTCCTCATCAAGAGCACCATCGGCGATGTACACACGCTGCCCTTCCCCGACAACCACTTCGACATCGTCACGCTCCAGTTCGCCTCACGCCACCTGCGCGTGCGCGAAGTGTTCAGCGAGATCCTGCGCGTGCTCAAGCCCGGCGGCCACTTCCACCATTCGGACATGCTGCGCCCGCGCAATCCGATCGTGAAGAATCTCTATTACGCCTATCTCAAGACCTGCCTGAATTTCACCAGCCTGATCGTCGGCAGCAGTCCCGCGGCGACCCGGTTCAAGCAGTATTTCATCGATGCACTGGATTTGTTCTACTCCGCCGAAGAGTTGTCGATCGTGCTGCGCGAACTGGGCTTTGTCGAGGTGAGCGTGGACACGGTGTTCCACGGCATGATCGGTTTCCACCGCGCGGTGAAGCCGGCGCCGAGGGTCTGACGGAAAGCTTATGCGCCGGGCCACTCGCGCGCGGCCCGAGCCGCACCCATGACTTACGTTACTCCGGCCCGGAAACCGAGGCGCGTCAAGGCGGCCTTCATCGGGCCGATTGCGCTGGCCCTGACGCTGGTGATGTGCGTGTTCGCCATTGCCATTTACCTGGTCGAGGCCAGCGTCCGCGACCGGGATCTTGCCGAGCGATCGGCGGCGGCGGGGAAGCTGTTCGAGCAGAAACTGGGCAAGGATGCCAATCTCATGCGCGCGGTGCTGCGCGCCATGACGACCAATCCGGCGCTGGAGAAGGCGTTTCGTGATGGCGACCGCGAAAGCCTGGCGCGCCAGACGGGGCCGCTGTTCGAAACCCTGCGCGCCGAGCACCGCATCACCCATCTTTACTTCACCGGCATTGATCTGATCAACCTGTATCGCGTGCACAGCCCCGGCGAGTTCGGCGATGAAATCGACCGGATGACGATGCACAAGGCCAGGGACAACGCCGCCGCCGCGAGCGGCCTCGAACTCGGGCCGCTGGGAACGCTTACCCTGCGGATGGTCACGCCCTGGCGACGCGATGGCGAGGTGTTCGGCTATCTCGAAATCGGCGAAGAAGTCGAGCATCTGATCGATGAAATACGCGACAGCCTGGCGGTCGATCTGGCGGTGCTGGTAGACAAGAAATTCCTGCGTCCTGAACAATGGCAGCGCGGGCTCGGCATGATGCAGCGAACCGGCGACTGGGAGCGTTTCGCCACGCATGTCGCGCTGGCGCAAACCAGCGAGCAGTTGCCGGTCGCATTCGACAGGCACATGCTCGGCGGCTTGCTGGCGGGACGCAACGCGGTGATCGATGACGGCGGGCGCTCGCTTCACGTCGCGCTGGTGCCGCTCGAAGATGCCGGCGGGCGCCACATCGGCGAACTGGTGGTGATTCGTGACATTGCCGGACTGCAGGCCACTTTCCGCCGCTCGATCATGACGGTCACGCTGGTCAGCCTGCTGGTTGCCGCGGGCGTACTGGCCATTTTTTATTTCGCGCTCGACCGGGTGGAACGCGACTACCAGCGGCAGCACGATCTGGAACTGCAGATCCTGCGTCTCAACACGGAGCACCACCGCATCCTGCAACTCGAAAAGCTGTCGGCGCTCGGCACGATGGTTGGCGGGATTGCCCACCAGCTCAACAATCCGCTGGTCGGCGTGGTCAATATGGCGCAACTCGCCGAGCGCGAAACGGACAATCCGCAGCAAACGCGCGAATTGCTCGGCGAGATCCGGCGCGCGGGCGAGGACTGCGGCGCCTTCGTCCGCCGCATGCTGGAGTTTTCCAGGGTGTCCTGCTTCGACAGCAAGCCGACGTCGATGAGGCCCTTGATCGAGGATACGGTGCTGATGTTTCGTCAGGCGGAGGACCGCCACCATCCGGTGGATGTCCGCTTGCCGGAAGAGCCGGTGGTGCTGATGGTCGACCCGATCCTGATCCGCCACGCATTGTTCAATTTGTTGCAGAACGCCGCCCAGGCCGCCGGCGATGATAGTCCCATCGTCATTACCCTGGAAGCGGCGGTCGAGCCGAACGGCACGGCCGTCGGCTGGACCCTCGCGGTAAGCGATCGCGGCGCGGGCATCCCGACGGATGTGCTGGAAAAGATATTCATACCCTTCTTCACCACGCGCAGCGACGGTACCGGACTCGGTCTGCCCGTGGTCCAGCATGTTGTACTGCTCCATGGCGGCCATGTATCGGCGACCAGCGAACCGGGCGATGGCACGCGATTTGCGTTGTGGCTCCCCATGAATCAGTCCCAAGCTGCCTGAGATGCTGCCCAGGATTCTGGTGGTCGATGACGACCACTACACCCGGACCCTGTTCAAACGCCTTCTCGGAAAGTCGGCGGAGTTGAGTCTCGCCGCCGACGGCGCGGAAGCGCGGCGCCTGTTCGCCGCCGGGGACTTCAACCTGGTGCTGATGGATCAGCGCCTGCCCGGGGAAAATGGCATCGATCTGACGCGCGAATTCCGCGTCCAGCGACCGAAAGTGGTGACGATCCTGATGACCGGCTTTGCCGACGTGCGCGACGCCGTGGCGGCGGTGCGCGAAGGCCTGTTCGATTACCTGACCAAGCCCTTCGACGATCTGGATGCGCTTGAAGCGGTGATCGGCAAGGCCCTCGAGCTCGATGCCGCCTATCGCGAGATCGACGGCCTGCGCACGCGGCTCGCCACCGAACTCTGCGTGCCGGAGGCGATCGGCCGGTCGGCGGCGATGGAGCGCCTGCTCGACCAGGTGCGCCAGGTCGCCGGTCTCGATACCACCGTGTTGCTCGAAGGCGAGAGCGGCACCGGCAAGGACGTGGTAGCGCGACTGCTGCACGCCTGGAGCGTCCGCTCCGCGAAACCCTTCCTCGAAGTCAATTGCGGCGGATTGCCGGAATCGCTGCTGGAAAGCCTGCTCTTCGGCCACGAAAAGGGCGCGTTTACCGGGGCGGCCCAGGCCAGTCCCGGCTACTTCGAAAGAGCGCACGGCGGCAATCTGTTCCTCGACGAGATCGCCGACATGAGCCCCAAGCTGCAAAGCAGCCTCTTGCATGTGTTGCAGAGCCACCAATTCACGCGGATCGGCAGCACCCAGCCACGAAACACCGATTTCCGCCTGATCTGCGCCACCAATCGGCAGCTGTCCGGTGAAGTCCAGGCCGGGCGCTTCCGCGAGGACCTGTTCTACCGCATCAACGTCGTCGCCTTGCGTGTCCCCGCCTTGCGCGAGCGGCAAGGCGACATCATCCTGCTGGCCGCCCATTTCCTCGATTTTTTCAACACCAAGTTTGGCAAGAGCTGCGGGCCGTTCACCGCGGCCGCCGTGCACCTGCTCGAAACCAGCCCGTGGCCCGGCAACGTGCGCCAGCTCAAGCATTGCATCGAGCGTGCGGTGGCGCTTCATGTCGGAGGCCCAATCGACACCGCGCACTTGTTTGCCGCCGGCGAGTCCGTCGCGGACACACGGTTCGTCGCTGCGCCGGGGGGAGAGACCGCACTGCGCTACCAGGATGCTCGTGCCGATTTCGAGCGCGATTTTTTCCGGCGCCTGCTCGATGCGGCGGGGGGCAACATATCCGAGGCGGCGCGTCTGAGCGGCATCCCGCGGCAGAATCTCTATGTACGCATCAAGCGCTGGGGAATTGTCACTGATTAAGGACAGTCGTCGCGATTTCGTGACGATTCATCTGCTGATTTCTGCGCGTCGGCGTCAGGAACTCCTCGTAAATGATTGACTTGCTTCATGGCACAGGGATTGCTGCTACGGTTCTGAACGGACCAATAACAAGGGGATCAACATGAAAAAGACCATAGCCGGGAGCCTGCTGGCGCTCGTATCCGTGTTCCTGATCTACGGCTGTACCGGCGGGGTCAAGACCTACCCGAACGCGCCGTTCAAGGGCGTGGTCGAGGACGGCAGCAAGGAAACCTTCCTCAAGGTCGCCGATGCCACGGTCTGGCTGATTCCCGCCACAGATGTTGCCGCGATGGGCAAGACGCCGATCGAAGTCAAAAAGGACTCGCCGAACGACGAGCCGCTGGAAGACAGCCTCGCGGCGAACCGCGGACGCTACCTGAACACGAAGACCAATGCCAAGGGCGAATTCAGCTTCGCCGACGTGCCCGGTGGCAAATATTTCGTCTATGTGGAACCGGCCACCAGCAAGTACCTGCCCGGCGGCGACAAGTCGCGCAAGTCCATCGGTACCGATGAAATGGGCGCCAAGCCGATGTTGATCAAGATCTCCGGCAATGTGCCGCCGAATGCCAAGTACATCGGCAGCACCGCCTGCATCGAGTGCCACGAAGACCAGAAGCACATCACCAAGACACTGCACCGGCTGGGCATGACCGTCATCGGCAAGCCGAGCAAGCTGCAGGACCATTCCCGCTTCCCCGAGTTCAACAAGGGCCTCGACAAACTCATGGCCGGCACCAAGTTCTGGTTCTACGGCTTCGACAAGACCCGCGGCTTCGACAAGTACCAGATCAGCACCAAGGCCCCCGCCGATGCGTCCAGCGTGAGCTTCACCGCCACCTTCTACAAGGATGGCGACGGCAAGCTCAAGTTCCGCGCCGAAAACGCGAAGGATCCCAAGGATCCGGCCCGTATCTATGCAGTCGACATGACCTACGGCGGCGGCCTCTACAAGCAGCGTTACCTGGTGCGCGTCGGTGCCAACCTGTTCCCCTTCGTCCAGTTCAACCAGAACGGCGACGACAGTTTTGCCGACCGTACCCGCAAGCCCTGGCGCGACTACCACGCCGACTGGTTCTTCAACGAGCAGACCGGGAAGCTGATCGATCCGCCGCAGGGCAAGTCCTTCGACAAGGAATGCGCGTCCTGCCATTACGCCGGCTACACGCTGACCAAGAACGCCAAGGGCGACTACATCGCCGGCGCCGTCAATGATCGCAATGGCGAACTGGATATCGACGGCGACGGCAAGCCCAACGAGATCAACCTGGGTTGCGAAACCTGCCACGGTCCCGGTTCGGTACACGACAAGGCCAAGGAGATCGACATGCCGGCCACCATCGTCAGCCCCAACAAGCTCTCGGCGGAACGCGCCGACGTGCTGTGCGGGCAGTGCCACAGCCGGCCCCAGGGCAACCTGAACAACGACCAGCCGGTCAACAAGGACAACAAGATGATGTTGCCGGGCACCTCGCGCAACCGCTTCCTCACGGAATACACCACCCGACCGGACGGCAAGGATGCCGACTTCTGGGCGGATGGACTGCATTCCAAGAGCCACCATCAGCCCTACTCGGATCTGATCAAGGCCAAGAAGTATCGCAATGGTACCCAACTGGTCGCCTGCTCGGACTGCCACGACCCGCATGGCAACGGCAAGTCGCTGCATCAGTTGAAGCACGATCCGAAGACCACCGCGGTGTGCACGGCCTGCCACGAGAACCGCAAGGACATGAAGGAGCACCTTGCGGACAAGGCCAAGTGCACCGTGGACGTGACCAAGATTTCCTGTTCCGACTGCCATAATGCCAAGACCGCGCAGACCGGCGCCGGCTTCGGCAAGGGCCTGCTCAACAAGGACGGCAAGAACTACTGGGTCAATGACATCAGCTCGCACGTCTACGATGTTCCGCGCAAGGACAACAAGGGCGTCAAGGGTGTGGAGCCTGGCAAGGCGATGCCGATCCCCTACACCAACAAGTGCGGCGCGGCTTGCCACGACACGAAGAACCTGTAACAAGGCCTTGCATCAAACCAAAACCGCCGGCATGTCCGGCGGCTTTTTTTTGGTGAATCTGCGTCTGCAGCCGGCGGCATTCAGCCGTCGGCCATTCCCAGCTTGCGCATTTTCTCCCAGAGGTTCTTGCGGCTGATGCCGAGCAGGGCGGCGGTGTCGGCAATGCGGCCCTCGCACTCGGCCAGTGCGCGGCGAATGTAGGTGCGCTCGCAGTCCTGCAGGTGCTCGCTGAGTGCCTGCCGCGGCGCATCGCTTTCCGCCGGCGAGGGAGCGTCGGCGCCGAACAGGCTTTCCACGTTCAGCACCGGACTGAGTGAAAGCACGCAGGCACGTTCGAGGCAGTGCTGCAATTCGCGCACGTTGCCTGGCCAGGGGTAGCGAGTCAGGGCCCGCTCGGCTTCGGGCGTCAGCGTGCAGCGGCCGCCGTTTCGGTTCGCCATGGCGTCGAGAAAGCGCGCCGTCAGCCAGAGGATGTCTTCCTGCCGTTCGCGCAGCGGCGGCACATGCAGATGGATGACATGGATGCGGTAGTAGAGATCCTCGCGGAATCCGCCTTGCTCGACCAGGGTCTTGAGGTCGTGATGGGTGGCGCAGACCAGGCGGATGTCGACCTTGTGCGGGCTGGCGCCGCCAACGCGGACCACCGTCCGGTCCTGGATCGCGCGCAACAATTTGACCTGCATCGAAGGCGGCATTTCGCCGATCTCGTCGAGGAACAGCGTGCCGCCATCGGCCTGCTCGAATACGCCGCGCCGCTCGCGGTTGGCGCCGGTGAAGGCACCTTTCTCATGGCCGAAGAGTTCCGACTCGATCAGGTTTTCGGGAATCGCGCCGCAGTTGACCGCGACGAAGGGTGTCTTGCCGTCCGGGTCGCCGGCACGATGCAGCGCGCGCGCCACCTGTTCCTTGCCGGCGCCGGATTCACCGGAGATCAGCACTGCACTGCGGCTGGCCGCCAGTCGCGGCAGCAATCCTTCGATATGGCGCATGCCGGTAGAAATGCCGAGCAGGGCTCCCGCGCCGACCACCGGTTGCTGGCGTTCGCACAGGCCGCGGATCTTGCCTATCAGTTCGGCGACGTTGAACGGCTTGGTGACATAGTCGTGGGCGCCCAGTTTGAGCAGCCGCACGGCCTGGTCGATGGCGCCATACCCGGTGATGAAGATGAAGGGAGCTTGCCCTTGTCCGCCGTTGAGGAAGTCGCAGAACAATTGTTCGCCGCTGATGTCGGGCAGGTTGATGTCGCTCACCACCACGCTGTAGCGGCGCTGGCCGAGACCGCGCCGCGCGGATTTGCCGTCGCGAAACCAGTCGCAGGCGAAGCCCTCGAATTCGAGCCGCTCCGACAGCGCCTCACCGATGATGGGGTCGTCCTCGATCAGGCCGATGCGGTGCTGCATGGGGTTTCTCCGAGAGGCAGGTTGACCACGAACTCGACCTGGCCGTCGATGTTCCTTGCGGTGATGCAGCCGTTGAGCTGGGTCACGATCTGGTAGGTCACCCAGAGGCCGAGACCGTGGCCGCCGGCGCGCGTCGAGGCGAAGGGCTCGAAGAGATGCGCAAGCTGTTCGTCGTCGAGCTGGGTGCCGTCATTGCGCACCACGATGGACAGGCAGGTTTCGGAATCGTCCTTGCGTCCCAGCCACAGGCTGACGTGGCCGCCTTCCGCCGCGGCCTGCACGGCATTGAGCAGCAGGTTGATCAGGATCTGCCGCACCAGGCTGGCCGGCGCCGGCAATTCCGCCGGCATGACCGCCGACCAGTCGAGTTGTATCCGGCGCTT
The DNA here is from genome assembly GCA_021413665.1 of Rhodocyclales bacterium. Taxonomy (GTDB): domain Bacteria; phylum Pseudomonadota; class Gammaproteobacteria; order Burkholderiales; family Rhodocyclaceae; genus Sulfuritalea. Next base: position 7,499 of record JAIOPW010000486.1, read on the forward strand.
GCCGACCTGGGGCTGGATCAGGGTGTGGATGTCTTCCAGGTCGTGCTGGTTCAGCGGCCGCGCCTGCACCCTGGTCTGCACCAGCAGCGCGGCGACGGTGTCGCGGATCTGCATCAGGCCGCGGTCGATCAGTTCGAGGTGTCGCCGCGCCTTCGGGTCGAGGTCCGGCCGCAACTTCAAGGTGTCGACGGCGGTGATCAGCCCGGCCAGCGGGTTATTGATTTCATGGGCGATGCCGGCGGTGAGCTGGCCGATCGCGGCCAGGCGTTCCGACTTGACCATTTCGTTTTCCAGCGCGGCCTTGTCGCGCAGCGCCAGCACCATGCGGTCATAGGCCCGGAACAGTTGCCCGAG
>JAIOPW010000487.1 GCA_021413665.1 Rhodocyclales bacterium
GAACGCGCAGCACAAGGCGGATACCCGGCCGCTGGATGAGAGTTGTGGCTGCTACACCTGCCGCAATTTCACGCGTGCCTACCTCCACCATTTGCATCGCCTCGGCGAGATTCTCGGCGCCCGGCTGAATACCATCCACAATCTGTTCTATTACCAGGCACTGATGGCGGAAATGCGGGTCGCCATAGAGCGGAGCGACTTTGCCGGATTCCGTCAGCGCTTTACCCGGGGACGGGCGGGTGAGCGGGTATAATTCGCCGCTTGGTTTCAACCTTCCTGGAGATTCATGGTGCTGATTTCAAATGCTTACGCGCAGGCGGCCGGAGCCGCCGCCGATCCGACGGGTGGCCTGATGGGCATGCTGCCTATCCTCCTGATGTTTGTCGTGCTCTGGTTCGTCATGATCCGGCCGCAGATGAAGAAGGCCAAGGAGCAACAGAAGATGGTCAGCGAGCTGGCCAAGGGTGACGAAGTGATCACCCAGGGCGGTATTGCCGGCCGTATTTCCAAGGTCGGCGAGAACTACCTGAGCCTGGAAGTCGCCGACGGCAAGGACGGCCCGGTGGTGATTACCGTGCAGAAGAACGCCGTGGGCGCGCTGCTGCCCAAAGGCACGCTGAAAAACCTGTAAATTTTTGAAGGCCGGCCGCGTAAATGCGGGGTCGGTCACCATGCCATGAATCGCTATCCCCTCTGGAAAAACGCCACGGTCTTGATCGCCCTGGTGCTTGGACTGCTCTACACCCTGCCCAATTTCTTCGGTGAGGCGCCGGCGGTGCAGGTCGCCAGCGTCAAGGTAACGCACAAGGTGGACGCCAGACTTCTGGCCCAGGTGGAGGAAGCCCTGAAGGCGGCCGCGGTCGTTCCGCAGGGTATCGTGCTTGACCTGAACAGCGTGCGCGTGCGGCTGGCCGATACCGATGCCCAGATCAAGGCCAAGGACACCATCGAGAGGGCGCTCAACCCGGTGGCGGCCGATGCCACCTACAGCGTGGCACTGAATCTGGTGTCCAACTCGCCCAACTGGTTGAGCCGCATTCATGCCCTGCCGATGTATCTCGGTCTCGATCTGCGCGGCGGCGTGCATTTCCTGCTGCAGGTGGACATGAAGGGTGCGCTGACCAAACGCCTTGACTCGATCGGCGCCGATTTGCGCAGCCTGATGCGCGACAAGAACATCCGTCATGGCGGCATCAGTCGTGAAGGGCAGACCGTTGCGATTCGCTTCCGCGAGACGGAAGTCCGCGAAAAAGCGCGCGGTATCCTGACCGATAGCCAGCCCGACCTGTTGCTGGTCGACGCCCAGGACGGCACCGATTTCAAACTGGTGGCGACGCTCAAGCCCGAGGCGCAGAAGCGCATCCAGGAGTTTGCGGTCAAGCAGAACATCACGACCCTGCACAATCGAATCAATGAACTGGGAGTGGCGGAGCCGGTCATCCAGCAGCAGGGCGCGGATCGGATCGTGGTCCAGTTGCCGGGGGTACAGGACACTGCCAAGGCCAAGGACATTCTCGGCCGCACGGCAACGCTGGAAGTGCGCATGGTCGATGACGAGGCCAGTGCCAATCCGGGCATCATGGAACTGGCCGCGCGCGGCCAGCCGCCGGCGGGAACCGAATACTACGTCGAGCGCGGTGGGCGGGGTCTGCTGGTGAAGAAGCAGGTGGTGTTGACGGGCGAACGCCTGACAGATGCCCAGCCCGGCTTCGACAACCAGACTCAGGAAGCGGCGGTGCACCTGTCGCTCGATTCCGCCGGCGCGCGCATTTTCAAGGACGTGACGCGCGAAAGCGTGGGCAAGCGCATGGCGATCCTGCTGATCGAAAAGGGCAAGGGCGAGGTGGTCACCGCTCCGGTAATCCGAACCGAGATCGGCGGCGGGCGAGTGCAGATATCCGGCCGCATGAGCACGGTGGAGGCCAATGATGTGGCGCTGCTGCTGCGTGCCGGCTCACTCGCGGCGCCGATGGAGATCATCGAGGAGCGCACCATCGGCCCCAGCCTTGGCGCGGACAATATCGCCAAGGGCTTCAATTCAACGCTGTGGGGCTTCTCGGCGATTTCAGCGTTCATGATCGCCTACTATCTGCTGTTCGGCACCGTCTCGGTGGTGGCGCTTTCGGCCAATCTGCTGTTTCTGGTCGCGCTGCTGTCGCTGTTGCAGGCGACGCTGACGCTGCCTGGCATCGCCGCCATCGCCCTGACGCTGGGCATGGCCATCGACGCCAACGTGCTGATCAACGAACGAGTGCGTGAGGAACTACGCAACGGCAGCACGCCGCAGGCTGCCATCACGGCGGGCTACGAACGGGCCTGGGCGACGATTCTCGATTCCAACGTGACCACGTTGATCGCCGGTATCGCGCTGTTGATTTTTGGGTCCGGTCCGGTGCGCGGTTTCGCTGTCGTGCATTGCCTGGGCATCATGACTTCGATTTTCAGCTCGGTGGTGGTTTCGCGGGCCATGGTGAATCTGATCTATGGCCGCCGTCGCCGACTGGAAGCGCTCAGCATCGGCCAGGTCTGGAAGCCCGGCCTCGGCACCAAGTAAGGGAAAGCCATGGAATTCTTCCGCATCAGAAAAGACATTCCCTTCATGCGCCACGCGCTGGTGTTCAACGTCATATCGTTGGTCACTTTCCTGCTGGCCGTGTTCTTCCTGATCAACAAGGGGCTCCACTTCTCCATCGAGTTCACCGGCGGCACCCTGCTGGAAGTCAGCTATGCGCAGGCGCCGGATCTCGACAAGCTGCGCAAGCAGATGGAGGCAGACGGCTTTACGGATACCCAAGTGCAGAATTTCGGCACTTCTCGCGACGTATTGATTCGTGTGCCGATATCAAAGGATGCCGAGACATCGAAGGTCGGCGAACGCGTCATGGCGTCGCTGGCAAGAGTCGGCGCCAGCGGCGACCCGAAGGTCGTGCAGAGCAAGGCGGCAGCGGAAGTCGCCGCCGGCCCCACCCTCAAGCGCGTCGAGTTCGTCGGCCCGCAAGTCGGTAAGGAACTGGCGTCCGATGGGGCCCTGGCGCTGCTGCTCGTCGTGTTCGGCATCGTGTCGTATCTGGCCATGCGATTCGAATGGCGCTTCGCGGTCTCCGCGATCATCGCCAACCTGCACGACGTGATAATTATCCTCGGCTTCTTCGCACTGTTCCAATGGGAGTTTTCCTTGCCGGTGCTGGCGGCGGTGCTGGCGGTGCTGGGCTACTCGGTCAACGAATCGGTCGTCGTATTCGACCGGGTCCGCGAGACTTTCAAGAAGAAGCGTGGCCTGACGACACCACAGGTACTGGATCACGCCATTACCAGCACGATATCGCGCACCATCATCACCCATGGCTGCACGCAGATGATGGTGACGTCGATGCTGATTTTCGGGGGTCCCGCGCTGCACTACTTTGCCCTTGCGCTGACCATCGGCATTCTGTTCGGCATCTACTCTTCGGTCCTCGTCGCCAGCCCGCTGGTGATGTGGATGGGGGTTTCACGCGAGCAGTTCATCCAGGTCAAGATAGAGAAGCAGGAAGCCGTGGTCTGATACCGCGCTTTCGAGTCCGGGATCTGCCGACGCGGAGCTTGCACCGGGCGCTGGTAGTTTGCGCCATCACTTCCTTCGTCACGGCCAACATTGGTGGCAATGCCATGGTCTGGCATTGTCGCATCGGGGTGTGGTCGGCCTGCTGGTGGTAACGGGCCTGTCGCCAACGGTGACATCGCGTTCGGGGGGGCCGCTCCATGCGCTGGTTGGCCAGGAGTCTTCAGAGCGGGCGGCGGGCATCCATCGCCTGATTGAGCCGCTCACAATCCTTCCGGTGCTGGCGCACCTTGGAGCGATTCTCTATTGCGCTCGGGTGAAGAAGGAAGCCTTTATCATGCCCATGATCACAGGCTGGAAAGTCGGCGCTGGCGAGACGGCGCGAGGATGCGGTGCCGTGGCGTGCTGCGTGGCTGCCTATTCGATCCCGGTGGCGAAGACGTGCTTCACGCGCAGCAGGCTGTTGCCTTCCGCCGCCAGCGTCAGGAGGCGGTCGATATTGGGATGCTTGCCGGGATTCTGGCGTGCGTCTTCAGTATGCTCGGCATAGAGTTCCAGCCCTTTGCGGGCTGCTTCCGCAGTAATGGCGCCATAGATCTGCCCGAGGTGGTTATAGATCGAAAGCGAGCCGGTTTGTCCTGGCTTGTTCTCTATCGCCGCCAAAACCGTGCCGTCGCTGTCGAGCAACTGGATTGCCGCCAGATGCGAGATGCGGGGGAGTTGTTTGAGATTTTCGGCGAAGGCCATGTCAGATGCGCTTTGCCAGTTCCGCAGCCTTGCCGATGTAGGAGGCGGGCGTCATGTCGAGCAGGCGTTGGCGGTCCGCTGCCGGCAGCGGGAGTTTCGCGATGAACTGGCGCAGGGCGTCCTGGTCGATACCTTTGCCGCGCGTCAGCTCCTTGAGCTGCTCGTAGGGATTGGGCACACCGAAGCGACGCATCACGGTCTGCACCGGCTCGGCCAACACCTCCCAGGCTTCATCGAGGTCTTCGGCAAGGCGTTGCGGGTTGGCCTCAAGCTTGTTCAGTCCGCGCAGGGTCGAGTCGAAGGCGAGCAGGGTGTAGCCGAATGCGACGCCCATGTTGCGCAGCACCGTGGAATCGGTGAGGTCGCGTTGCAGACGCGAGATCGGCAGCTTTTCCGCCAGATGGCGCAGTACGGCGTTGGCCAGTCCGAGATTGCCTTCGGAGTTTTCGAAGTCAATCGGATTGACCTTGTGCGGCATCGTGGACGAGCCAATCTCGCCGGCCTTCAGTTTCTGCTTGAAGTAACCCAGCGAAATGTATTGCCAGAGGTCGCGGTCGGCGTCGATCAGGATGGTGTTGGCGCGGGCCATGGCATCGAACAACTCGGCCATTGCGTCGTGCGGTTCGATCTGGATGGTGTAGGAATTGAACTCGAGGCCAAGCGATTCGATGAAAGTTCGGTTAAAGGCTTCCCAGTCCACATCCGGGTAGGCCGCGAGATGGGCGTTGTAGTTGCCTACCGCGCCGTTGAACTTGGCGACGAGCGATACTGCTGAAATCCCGCCCCGGGTGCGCATCAGACGCGCGGCGATGTTGGCCATTTCCTTGCCCAGGGTGGTGGGAGTCGCCGGCTGGCCGTGGGTACGGGCCAGCATTGGCAGGTCGGCCAGTTGATGCGCCAGGTCGCGCAGGCGAATGATCACCCGGTCAAGTTCGGGAAGAAGGCTGCCAGCGACAGCGTCCTTCAGCATCAGCGCATGCGACACATTGTTGATGTCTTCAGAGGTGCAGCCGAAATGTATGAACTCGCTGACGCGCATCACTTCGGCATTGCCCGCCAGACGATCCTTCAGCCAGTATTCCATGGCTTTCACGTCATGATTGGTGCTGGCCTCGATGGTTTTGATGGCTTCCGCGTCGGCAACCGAGAAACCGGAAATGACACAGTCCAGTTCGGCGATCGTGGCGCCCGAGAACACCGGGCATTCGCCGATTTCTGCCGCCTCCGCGAGCGCCTTGAGCCACTCTATTTCGACGCGAACCCGGTTGCGTATGAGGCCGTATTCGGAGAAATGGATGCGCAGGCCTTCGACTTTGTCTGCGTAGCGTCCGTCAAGCGGCGAAAGTGCGGTAAGTGCGGTAAGGGTCATGTCTTTGGCTAGAAGAGATCGCAACGCGGAAAGCAACGACAGTGTTCCTGATTTTAACATGCAGGCTTTTGCGCCCGATTCGGATGTCGGCTGGCAGGGTCAGGTGGCGTGATATAGTTTCGCTGCCCAAAAACACGTTATTCGACGAAATGAAACTGATCGCTTCGCTTACCAGTCCCTATGTCCGCAAGATTCGCATCGTGCTGGCCGAAAAGAAGATCGACTGTGATCTGATCCTTGATTCGCCCTGGGAACAGGGAAACAAGGTGGCGACGCTGAATCCGCTGGGAAAGGTTCCGGTGCTGGTGCTGGACGACAACAGCACCCTCTACGATTCGCGCGTCATTGCAGAGTATCTCGATGCCGTGGCACCGAACAACCGCCTGATTCCGGCATCCGGAAGGGAGAGAATCAGCGTCAAGCGTTGGGAGGCCTTGGCCGACGGCGTTCTTGACGCTGCCGTGGCGGCGTTTCTCGAAACGCGGCGCCCGGATGGCGAGCGCAGTCCATCCTGGATTGAACGGCAGCGTGGCAAGATCGCCTTGGCATTGCAGGCGATGTCGGAAGAACTGGGGGAGCAGCCCTGGTGCCATGGCGCCAGCCTGACGCTTGCGGATATAGCGGTCGGGTGCGCCCTTGGTTATGTTTCTTTCCGGCTCGGCGACATCCACTGGAGTCACCAGTATTCCAACCTTGCTCAGTTGTACGAGAAGCTCATGTTGCGCCCCGCATTTGCGGAAACGGCTCCACCGGGCTAGTTTTAACTTCGGCCGCCGCCAGTAACGTCGATGGAGCCGACGTTAGCCTCCACTGAAACTTCTTCTTCAGGCTCGGACTGAGCGGCGGTGCCGTCAAGACGAGCAATGAGACGTGGCAGCAGGTTCTTTTCCGCCTGGTCGGTCAGCTCACCCATCAATTGGTCTGCAAGCCCGTCGGTGACCCTTAGAACCGCATGGGGCAACTCCTGTTCCAACCAGAGCGAAAGCTCCTCGCGCAAGGCGTCAAGGTGTTGCTGCATATGAGGCGGCGCCGTGGCCAGCGCGGCCTCGTGCGCAGTGACGATGTCGGTCAGAACCGGGACGTCGTCTTCCAGAGCGGTGGCGGTTGCGGCCACGGGCAGTGACCCTGCAACAAATACCCTGGTGCGCCGGATCAGCGCATCGGCTTGGCGCAGGATATCGGCAGTATTGTCGTCAGCCATCTATTGGATCCCTCCCGAGATATCACGAGCCTCGAGCGGATAGCCGCGTTCGCGATAAAAGCGGAAACGCTCGCGGCCGGGCAACCGGTCCGCATCTTCGATGCTGACGATCTCGATCAGGTGTCGAAAGCGGCTGAAGCCGGGAGGAATCTCGTCGGAAAGATTCAGAAGGTAGTCGTCATGCAGCGGACTATCGAGTTTCGATGCGAGGACGATCGGCGTCGTCGAAGCCAGCGCTTCTTCAGCCCGGCAATGGGGCACAAAGCCTGTTGCCGGGTGCGTCCACAGCAGGCGATCGAGTTGTTCGCGACGCTCGCCATGAGGCGCGTAAACAAGCACGGAGCGACCATCGCCGCCGGCTTGCACGAGCCATGCGGCGACGGCCTGAAGGCGATCATGCGCACCGTGCAGAAAGCTGATTTGCGTCATCCCCGTTTGCGCTTGCCGGTCGGCTTCGGTGAGTGGCTGGCGCGATCCATCAGGAAATGAGCGAGCAAGGGCACGGGGCGTCCGGTGGCCCCTTTCTCCTTGCCGGAGCGCCATGCAGTACCGGCTATATCGAGATGCGCCCAGTGGTACTTTTCCGTGAAGCGAGCCAGAAAGCAAGCCGCCGTGATCGTGCCTGCCGGGCGGCCACCAATGTTTGCCATGTCGGCGAAATTGCTTTTTAGTTGTTCCTGATAGTCATCCCACAGCGGCATCTGCCAGGCGCGGTCATAGGAATCTTGCCCGGCGTCGAGCAGTTCCTTTGCCAGCCCCTCGTTGTTGGCGAGCAGGCCGGTGGCCACGTGGCCGAGTGCAATCACGCAGGCGCCCGTCAACGTCGCGACGTCGACCACGCACTCCGGATCAAAGCGTTGGACATAGGTGAGGGCATCGCAAAGAATCAGCCGGCCCTCGGCGTCGGTGTTGAGTATCTCGACGGTCTGGCCCGACATCGACGTGATAACGTCGCCCGGTTTCGTTGCCGCACCTCCCGGCATATTTTCCGTGGAGGGAATCACGCCGATGACATTGAGGGGCAGCTTCATTAGCGCGGCCGCCTTGAGCGTTCCCAGCACACTGGCGGCACCGCACATGTCGTACTTCATTTCGTCCATTTCCGGACCCGGTTTGAGCGAGATGCCACCGGAATCGAAAGTGATGCCCTTGCCTACCAATACCACCGGTTTTGCGCTGGATGCGCCTCCGGCATGACGCAGAACGATGAACTTTGGCGGCTCGTGCGATCCGCGGGCGACTGAGAGCAAAGTGTTCATCCCGAGTTTTTCCATATCGGCGCGGTCGAGGATGTCGACGCCAAGACCATGTGACTTGGCGAGCTGCTTTGCCTGATCCGCCAGATAGGTCGGCGTGCATATATTTCCCGGCAGATTGCCAAGGTCCTTCGCAAGTTCCATTCCGGATGCGATTGCCAGCCCTTCGGCAAGAGCTCCCTCCGCAGTGGAAAGCTCATTGCGGCGGGTAACGCAGAATGTCAGCTTTCGAAGCGGCCGACGCACTTCCTCCTTTTTCGACTTTAGGCGATCGAACCGATACAGGGTTTCCTGAACGACAAGCGCAGCCTGTCGAATTTTCCAGGCAACATCCCGCTTCTTGACGGCGAGTTCCGTCAGATAGACCGTACCGTCGAAGCCGCCGGTTTCATTGAGTTGGCGAACAGCCGTTGCCAAGGCTGCACGGTATTCCTTTTCCCGAAACTCTCTTTCCTTGCCCAATCCGACCAGCAGGACGCGATCCGCTTCGATACCGGAAACTCCGTGGAGTAGCAGACTGGTACCAGCTTTTCCCTCCATGTCCCCGCGTCTAAGAATGTCGCTCAGAAACTGGTCTGCGGCGTTGTCCAGGATTTCGGCCGCCGCAGACAACTTTCTTGGCTCGAAGATGCCGACCACGACGCAGGCGCTGCGCTGCTTTTCCGGGCTTCCGCTTTTTATGCTAAATTCCAAAGTACTCTCCTTGGGGGCTGCGGGAAACCCGGGAAACTATTCTGTTTCGGGCGATTTCCGTTGACACCTCGATTATTCCCCAAGTTTTCACCAAAAGTCAAAGCCGACACTCCGCGATAAGATGATTTTCCAGCGCGCCGCAATCCGGGAGTTCACCCATACGGCGGCAGGTGTATTTGTTGCCCTCTTTGCCATCCTGATGACTACTCAGTTGATTCGTTTACTGGGTCAGGCAGCCGGTGGGAAAATTGCCTCGGAAGCCGTGATTGCGCTCCTCGGTTTCGGTGCAATAAGCTACTTGCCGGTACTGCTGTCACTGACGCTGTTTGTCGCCATATTGATGACTTTGTCGCGATGGTATCGAGATTCGGAAATGGTGGTCTGGCTGGCGTCCGGGATACCGTTGACAGCGTGGATCAAGCCGGTGCTCGGGTTTGTCGGCCCCCCCGTGATTGTGATCGCTATCCTGTCTCTGTTGCTGGCACCTTGGGCGACGCAGAAGAGCGAGGCCTACCGGCAGACCATGGATCAGAGGGACGACGTCGCACGCGTGTCGCCCGGGGCGTTCAACGAGTCCGGCGCCGCGGACCGTGTTTTTTTTGTCGAGAGCGTGGCGGGCGAGGATGGGCAGGTGAAAAATGTTTTCATCAGTTCCATTCAGCAGGGGCGTCTGGGCGTGATGGCCACGGCGCAGGGGCATACCGAAACGATGCCGAATGGTGACCGCTTCCTGATTCTGGACCGTGGCAGGCGCTACGAGGGTGCGGCGGGTACCGCCGAATATCGCGTGATGGAATTCGACCGCTATGCCCTGCGGATTGAAACCAAGGAGGCCCGCGGATTCGAGGAGTCGCCACGTACAAAGCCGTTGTGGGATCTTCTGCGCGATCCGCAACCGGTGCATCTGGCCGAGTTGCTGTGGCGCCTTGGGTTGCCCCTGGCGGCCTTGAACCTCGCGGTGCTTGCAATTCCCCTGTCGTTCGTCAATCCACGCGCGGGACGAACCAACAACCTGATTTTTGCCCTGCTCACCTACATGATCTACAGTAATTTGCTTAGTGTCAGTCAGGCGTGGGTCGCACAAGGAAAACTGCCCTTCGAGATCGGCGTCTGGGCAGTCCACGTCGGCATGTTCGTGTTGCTCATCGTGCTGTTTTATCGCCGGCAGAATCCTCTTGCATGGGGCAGGACGCGATGGCGCTAAAGCTCTATGAGCGGCATCTGGCAAGAGAGATCTACGCGTCCACTGCCTTGGTGTTGGCGGCATTCCTGATGCTGTTCGCGTTCTTTGATTTGATCCATGAACTCGAGAGCATAGGCAAGGGCGGCTATCAGTTGCAGCATGCACTCGGTTATGTGACGCTTACCTTGCCGGGGCGGTTGTATGAACTGTTTCCAATCGGAGTTCTGATTGGCACCCTTTACGCCCTTACGAAGCTCGCGCGGCATACGGAAATCACGGTGCTGCGTGCCGCCGGCCTGTCCACCCGCAATCTGCTCGGCACACTGACGAAAATCGGATTGGTCTTCGTGGCGCTGACGCTTGCCGTGGGCGAGTTTCTGGCCCCACCCGCGGAAAGAGCGGCCCAGCAACTGCGACTCAAGGCCATGGGTTCACTGGTCGCTCAGGAGTTTCGTTCTGGGCTGTGGGTCAGGGACGAACGCTCATTCGTCAATGTTCGGGAGGTGCTTCCAGACGCGTCGCTGCAAAACGTGCGTGTGTTCGAATTTGACGACCGGTTTCAATTGCTGTCGATCAGCCAGGCGGAGCGGGGACGCTATCTCTCTGGCGGTACGTGGTCGCTCGAGGGAGTTGTCCGGACCGTGTTTTCGGGGAACTCGGCAAGCGTGGAAAGGTACGGCCAGGTCAACTGGAAATCAGCACTTAATCCTGATCTTCTCGCCGTACTATTGGTGGTTCCGGAGCGTATGTCGCTGGTCAATCTATATCTCTATATACGGCACCTCAGCGGGAACCAGCAAAAAACCGATCGCTACGACATCGCGATGTGGAAAAAACTGATCTATCCGCTGGCAGCGCTGGTGATGATGGCGCTAGCTTTGCCGTTCGCCTACATGCAGGATCGAATGGGTGCGGTCAGCATCAGGGTATTTGCCGGCATCATGCTCGGAATTGGATTCCATATGTTGAATGGACTGTTTTCCAGTCTCGGCGTAATCAACAGTTGGCCACCTTTCTTTTCTGCGATAACCCCCAGCGTACTGTTCTTGGTGACTGCCGCAGGCATGCTTTGGTGGGTAGAGCGACGCTAATTGGCGCGCTAGCTTTGCTTGAACACAAGACAGGTGCCCGCCAACCTGTCATGCAGGAACTGACGGTCGCGATCGAACAGCGCCCAGAACAGCCCGGCTCCTAGGTAGATGACGCTGGGCCACGCCAGCGCGTAGCGTAGCGCCAATTGTGCCAAGGTCGGCGGCACGCCACGCGGCGTTGACAACCGGATTTTCCAGGTTTGCATCGCCAAGGTCTGCCCGGAATGGTGCCAATACCAGACAAAATAGGCGCCGAGCGCCACGAAGATATGGCTCAACAACGCCCATCCCGGCAACAGGATGTGAAATCCCATACCCAGGACGAGATGGGGCAGCATGAATGCAATTGACAGCACGCCAATCAGCAGAAGGCTTTCATAGGCCATGCTGGCAAGGCGACGACGAAGGCTTGGCGTCGCATCCACTGTGAATGCCGCAGACGCTTGCATGGTTGTGCTTACCGAACTGTTGCTTGGTCGGCCGGGGTGGCGGATGGCGGGGCGACGGGAGCGGGGGCTGTTTTTGGAACGACCACCGTCTTCGATGGCGCCGGGCGGGGAGTCGGCTTTCGGGCAGCCTCTGCGTTCAGTCGGGCCTTCTCGTTTTCCGGCAGATCCTTGTATTCCTGCCACTTCGCCTTGACCGCCTCTTTCTTTTCTGGCGGATCCTTTTGTAGCGCCTTGTATTTGTCTCTTGCGCGCTTTCGTTCGTCCGGGGTGAGTTTGGCCCAATCGGTCATGCGACGCTGCATGCGAGCTTGTTCGTCAGGGGTCAGGGACGGATAGCGTTGGGCAATGCCCAGCCATTTTTTTCGGCGGAACCCTTCCATCTTGTCCCAGTCGCCGGAAAGGGGCGCAAGAATACGCTTCTGCGCCGGACTCAGCTCGGACCATGAAGGCTGCGACAGAGGGAGCGCAATTCCTGCATGGCCTAAGGGAGTGGCCAGCCAAAGCGCTACTGCGAGGATGAGTCCGAAGCGCGCTCTAGCCATGCGTGGAAGCCGCGGTCAAGATAAGCAGAAGGGGGCAGGTCATCGACAAGGAGGGCGCTGTCGATTTCTTCATACTCACGGGCTTGCTCGAAAGCATTCCAGTAGTAAGTGCCTGTTGCGCCGATAGTCAGGGCTATGACGGCAAGAAGACTCCGGGCGTGCGAAAAAAAAGCGAATTCCAAGCTCTGCCCGATTCCCGCAATCTGCAATCCACGCACTGGCACTCGCTGCCTGCTCAGGGCAATCTGCCGGGCCTCATGAAGCCGGCCGGTGACTTCACGGTCAAGCGCATCCACTCCCTGATTGAGAATTTGCCTTGCTTTGTAGCCAAATTCCGTATCTTCGTTCATAACTCTATGCCTTTCGCCTTAAGTGCGGCAGCCAGTGTGTGGGTGGCGCGCGAACAGTGCGTTTTCACGCTCCCTTCCGAGCAACCCATTGCCGCCGCAGTTTCGGCAATATCCATTTCCTCCCAATAACGCATGAGGAAGGCTTCACGTTGACGCGGTGGCAGTCTCTCTATTTCTTTTTCAATCACACCAAGGAGTTGCAAGCGCTCCAGTTGCTCGTGTGGTGTCGCCAACCCCTCTGACTGATTTTCTCCCGTGAAAGTTTCAAGCGGGTCAGCATCTTCGTCATCTCCGGGAGAAAGTGAAGAAAGCAAGGTTGTCCATAGGGATCGAACCTTCGACCTCCGATAGCAGTCCCGGATTGCGTTTTGCAGGATTCTCTGGAACAACATTGGCCACTCGGCCACTGGCCGGTCGCCATACTTCTCGGCAAGGCGCATCATTGCGTCTTGGACGATATCCAGCGCGGTCTCCTCGTTTCGAATGGCAAACATCGCCTGTTTGAAGGCGCGACGCTCGATGCTGGCAAGGAAATTGGAAAGTTCGGTTCGGGAACTCAGGGGAGGCTCCAGCTACCAATCAGCAGCTTTTCGGTACAAAGAACAGGCTAAAAATCTTGACCATTCGCGGGCGAGTCAGTAAGGTTATACGTTTAACTCGAAAAGTGTAACAGGTGTAATCAATGCAGCTAACCGGCGCGGAAATTGTAATCAGGTGCTTGCAGGAGGAAAAGGTCGAATACGTGTTCGGCTATCCCGGCGGGTCAGTCCTCTATATTTACGACGAACTGTTCAAGCAAGACAAGTTCAAGCATATTCTGGTTCGCCATGAGCAGGCTGCGGTCCATGCGGCGGACGCCTATTCCCGATCGTCCAACAAGATCGGTGTCGCCATGGTTACCTCGGGACCCGGCGTGACAAACGCGGTTACCGGGATTGCAACCGCGCATATGGATTCTGTCCCGATGGTAATCATCAGCGGGCAAGTTCCTACGGCATACATCGGACAGGATGCCTTTCAGGAGTGCGATACGGTCGGAATTACGCGCCCTTGCGTGAAACACAACTTTCTGGTGAAGGATGTCAGGGATCTGGCGATAACCTTGAAGAAGGCTTTTTATCTCGCCAAGACGGGTCGTCCCGGCCCGGTTCTGGTCGATATTCCTAAAGACATTACAAACCAGAAGTGCGAGTTCGAATACCCCAAGACGATCACCATGCGATCCTATAACCCCGTGGTGAAGGGGCATAGTGGGCAGATCAAGAAGGCGGTGCAGATGCTGCTGGATGCCAAGCGGCCAATGATCTACGCCGGTGGCGGGGTAATCCTTTCCGACGCGGCCGATCGATTGGTCAAGCTTGCTCGCAGGCTGGGATATCCGGTGACCAACACTCTGATGGGTTTGGGGGGCTATCCTGCCACCGACAAGCAATCCCTCGGGATGCTGGGAATGCACGGTACTTATGAGGCAAACATGGCGATGCAGAATTGCGACGTCCTGATTGCCGTCGGCGCTCGCTTCGACGATCGGGTGATCGGCAATCCGGTACATTTCGCCGAGGTGGCGCGCAAAATCATTCATATCGACATCGACCCGTCCTCAATTTCGAAGCGTGTCAAGGTTGATGTGCCGATTGTCGGCAATTTGCCGGATGTGCTCGATGAACTACACAAGCTTCTCGAGGCCTCCGCCGGAGTACCCGATGCCAAGGCGCTAGCCGCCTGGTGGAAGCAGATTGATGAATGGCGCAGCAAGAAGTCACTTAAGTACAAGCAGGGCAAGGAAATCATCATGCCCCAGTACGTGGTGGAGAAACTCTATGAAGTGACAGGCGGGGACGCCTTTATTACCTCTGACGTCGGTCAGCACCAGATGTGGGCTGCGCAATACTACAAGTTCGACAAGCCCAGGCGCTGGATCAACTCCGGGGGCCTCGGAACAATGGGTGTCGGTCTTCCATACGCCATGGGTGTTCGATTTGCCAATCCCAAGGCGACTGTGGCCTGCGTGACGGGCGAAGGATCGATTCAGATGAACATTCAGGAGTTGTCGACGGCCAAGCAGTTTCGTCTGCCGATCAAGATCATCAATCTCAACAACCGCTATCTGGGAATGGTGCGGCAGTGGCAGCAGATGTTCCATGGCAATCGCTACGCCGAATCTTACGTCGATGCGTTGCCAGATTTCGTCAAGCTGGCAGAAGCCTACGGGCATGTGGGAATGAAGATAGAGCGTCCTGCTGACGTTGAGCCGGCTCTGCGCGAGGCTTTCACCAAGCACAAGAACGACCTTGTCTTCATGGATTTCCTGACTGATCAGACCGCCAACGTGTACCCGATGGTGGCCGCCGGCAAGGGGCTGTCGGAAATGATCCTGGCCGAGGAACTGTGAGCATGCGACACATCATTTCCATTCTTATCGAAAATGAGGCCGGGGCGCTTTCCCGTGTTTCAGGTCTGTTCTCTGCCCGTGCCTTCAACATCGAGTCGTTGACGGTAGCGCCGACGGAAGATGCCTCTCTTTCCCGCATGACCATCGTCAGCACAGGTTCGGATGACGTCATCGAGCAGATCACCAAGCAGCTCAACAAGCTGATCGACGTTGTCAAGGTGGTAGACCTGTCGGAAGCTGCGCACATTGAGCGCGAGCTGATGCTGGTCAAGGTGAGGGCGGCCGGCAAGGATCGCGAGGAGATGAAGCGCATTGCCGATATTTTCCGCGGTCGCATCATCGATGTTACCGATTCGACCTACGTCATCGAACTGACGGGCAACGGATCCAAGCTGGATGCCTTTCTCGAAGCCATTGATCGCTCGCTGATCCTGGAAACCGTCCGCACCGGCGTGTCCGGCATCGGACGTGGCGATCGAATTCTTAAAGTCTGAACTCTGAAACCAAGGAAAACGAATGAAAGTTTATTACGACAAGGACGCCGACCTTTCCCTAATCAAGGGCAAGAAGGTCACAATCGTCGGCTACGGTTCGCAAGGCCATGCTCATGCACAGAACCTCAATGATTCCGGAGTCAAGGTGACGGTCGGCCTGCGCAAGGGAGGGGCTTCCTGGAGCAAAGCCAAGAAGGCTGGTCTCAAGGTCGAGGAAGTTGGCAAGGCGGTGAAAGAGGCTGATGTCGTGATGATGCTGTTGCCCGACGAGACCATCCCCGCGGTCTATTACGGTGATGTCGAGACCAACATGAAAAAGGGCGCTGCACTGGCCTTCGCTCACGGCTTCAATGTGCATTACAACCAGGTGGTTCCACGTGCCGACGTGGACGTAATCATGGTCGCGCCAAAAGGACCCGGACATACGGTGCGTTCCGAATATCTGCGTGGTGGCGGTGTGCCTTCACTTATCGCCGTTCATCAGGACAAGTCGGGCAAGGCCAAGGATATAGCCTTGTCCTACGCGGCCGCCAATGGTGGCACCAAGGGTGGTGTGATCGAGACCAACTTCCGCGAGGAAACCGAGACCGACCTGTTCGGCGAGCAGGCAGTGCTCTGCGGCGGATTGGTGGAACTGATCAAGGCGGGTTACGAGACGCTGACCGAAGCCGGCTATGCGCCCGAGATGGCCTATTTCGAGTGCCTGCACGAGGTCAAGCTGATCGTCGACCTGATCTTTGAAGGCGGCATTGCCAACATGAACTACTCCATCTCCAACAATGCGGAGTATGGTGAGTACGTGACCGGCCCCAAGGTGATTGGATCTGAAGCCCGGGCCGCGATGAAGGAAGCCTTGAAAGCCATTCAGGGAGGTGAGTATGCCAAGAGGTTCATACTTGAAGGGCGCACCAACTATCCGGAAATGACGGCGCGCCGTCGTTTGACTGCCGAGCATCCGATCGAACTGGTCGGCGAGCAGTTGCGGGCCATGATGCCCTGGATCAAGAAGAACAAACTGGTCGATCAAACCAAAAACTGAGCTTCGTACCGGCATTTGGGAGGGCACAGCAGGGCTGTGCCCTTTTTGCGCCCGGCTTCCTCGTTGCGCGGGATCATTTCGACGGTTTTGATTTTCAAGGCAGCAACCGCTACTTCCGTTGCTTGTTCCTGAGCCGTTAGAATAGGATCCATCTTCAATTTTTCCCGGACCATGCCGCCAATTGCTCCCCGCAAGGTATTGATGAATCCCGAACTGCGTCGGCGCGGTATCTACGTGCTGCCCAACCTGCTGACGACGGCTGGCCTGTTCTCGGGTTTCTACGCCATAGTCCAGGCCATGACGGGGCGCTTCGAACATGCTGCGGTGGCGATTTTCATTGCCATGGTGTTCGACGGGCTCGATGGCCGCGTGGCGCGGATGACCCGGACCCAGAGTGCTTTCGGCGCGGAGTACGATTCGCTCTCGGATATGGTGTCCTTTGGCGCGGCTCCGGCATTGATCGTATTCGAGTGGGCGATGAAGGGCATGGGCAAGTGGGGCTGGATCGCGGCGTTTGTTTATTGCGCTGGAGCTGCGCTGCGCCTGGCCCGATTCAATACCAATATCGGCGTGGTGGATAAGCGCTACTTCCAGGGCCTGCCGAGTCCGGCGGCCGCAGCGCTGGTTGCAGGCTTCATTTGGATCATCAACGACCTCAACATTTCGGGCGAAGATGTGCGCTGGTATGCCTTTGCCTTGACGCTTTTTGCGGGCATCACCATGGTAAGTACCCTGCGCTACTGGAGCGGCAAGGACATCAATCTGCGCCGTAGCGTGCCGTTCATGGTGCTTCCCGCCATCGTCCTTGGCTATGTACTGGTGTCTTCGTATCCACCGGGAGTCCTATTCGCACTGTTTCTCGGCTATGCCCTGTCTGGCTATGTGATGGCGGCATGGACTTGGCGCAGCAGGCGGAAAATTGTTGCGCGGAAAGAATAAAGACTCTATAGTCATCACCATGTTTGCGACACTTGTCTTTTCCGCACTATTTCTTGCCCTCGCAGGCGCGCTGCTCGCGCGTCTGCCGCTGCGCGCGAAGCTGCTTCCGCTGCTGCGCCGCGCGCGCTAAATACACCCCCCCCACAATCCGGTTGTTCATAGTGCCCGCCCCGCGAGGGGCGGTGAGCTTTTTTTTGTGTTTTTGGCTACCGCCCCTACGCTGTACACCGATAGAAGCCGGCGTTAGCTTCCACTGAAACTTCGTTTTCCAGGAGATATCCATGTCCAAGGAACATTTGATCATTTTCGACACCACCTTGCGTGACGGTGAACAGAGTCCCGGTGCTTCCATGACCAAGGAGGAAAAGCTGCGGATTGCTCGTCAGCTTGAACGCATGCGCGTGGATGTCATTGAAGCGGGCTTTCCGGCAGCGTCCAACGGCGACTTCGAGGCAGTCAAGGCCGTAGCCGAAGCCATCAAGGATTCGACCGTGGCGGGCCTGTGCCGCGCCTTCGACAAGGACATCGCGCGGGCGCTGGAAGCGGTCAAGCCGGCGAAGTCCGGGCGCATCCATACGTTCATTGCAACCAGCCCGATCCACATGGAGAAGAAGCTGCGCATGTCGCCCGAGGACGTTCTCGTCGCGGCCAGGCACGCTGTGCGCTTTGCGCGCAACGGAATCGCCGACGTCGAGTTTTCCTGCGAAGACGCCGGCCGGTCTGAACTCGATTTCCTGTGCCGGATCATCGAAGCGGTGATCAAGGAAGGTGCGTCCACCATCAACATTCCTGACACGGTTGGCTACAACGTTCCCGAGCAGTATGCGGAACGCATTCACCAGCTGCGCGAACGGATTCCCAACTCCGACAAGGTGATCTGGTCGGTGCATTGCCACAACGATCTGGGCCTCGCGGTAGCCAACAGCCTTGCCGCCGTGATGGCGGGAGCTCGCCAGGTCGAATGCACGATCAACGGACTCGGCGAGCGCGCAGGCAACGCCGCGCTGGAAGAAATCGTCATGGCAGTACACACTCGCCAGGACGTGTTTCCCTGCAGCACCCGGATCGACACGACGCAGATCGTCGCGGCGTCCAAGATGGTGTCCAGCATCACCGGCTTCCCGGTGCAGCCGAACAAGGCCATCGTCGGCGCCAACGCCTTTGCACACGAGTCGGGGATACACCAGGACGGCGTTCTCAAGCATCGCGAGACCTACGAGATCATGCGTGCCGAGGATGTCGGCTGGAACGCCAACAAGCTGGTGCTGGGCAAGCATTCCGGGCGCACCGCGTTCAAGGCGCGTTTGAAGGAACTGGGTATCGAGGTTGAAAGCGAGCAGGTCCTGAATGTCGCATTCACGCACTTCAAGGAGCTTGCCGACAAGAAGCACGAGATCTTCGACGAAGACCTTCACGCGTTGATGAGCGACGAGATGGTGCTGACCGATGACGAACACTACAAGCTCGTGTCCTCGATGTTTCATTCGGAAACCGGCGAGGCGCCGCAGGCGAAATTGACGCTGTCAGCCGGCGGTGTAGAGAAGCACGCCGAGTCGACCGGCAGCGGTCCGGTGGATGCGACCTTCAAGGCTATCGAAAGCGTCGCCGCCAGCGGCACGGAGCTGCTGCTTTACTCGGTGAACGCGATCACCACCGGTACCGATGCGCAAGGCGAGGTCACCGTGCGCCTGGCCAAGGACGGCCGTATCGTTAACGGGCAGGGAGCGGATACGGACATCGTGGTCGCGTCGGCCAAGGCCTATATCCACGCCCTGAACAAGCTGTGTTCCGGGCAGGAAAAGCTCAATCCCCAGCTTTGACGCCCCTAAACGGGGCGCTAGCGCGCGCGTAACCGAGGCAGCCCAGGAACAGCAGAACCGCCAGGGCAGTCTCGGCCATCGCCAGCAACTGACTTGGCCCCTGGTCCGAACTGGAGCGCACCAAGCCTTCGGCGACGTAGGCCAGCGCCAGCATCGAGGTCCATTGGTGGGTGTAACGCTTGCCACGCAGTATGCCGAGCAGGGGGAACAGCAGCGGCAGGGCTTTCAGTGCCAGCATCGAGCCGCCGGGCCGTAGCGGCGCCAGCCATAGCTCCCAAGCCAGGCAAAGAAACAGAAGGCCGATCAGGCTGGTCGAAGTCAGCCGGTTGTACCAGGGACTCACTTGGCGAGTTTCTGTGCGGTTGCGGCCAGGCGGCGCCCGAGTGCGACGGCCAGCAGCTTCTCGCATTCGCTGGCGGCCGTGAGTCCGTCGCTGCCGCTGACATGGCTTGCGCCGTAAGGTGTGCCGCCATCCCGAGTGCTCGAAAGGGCGGCTTCGGTGAACGGAATGCCGAGGATCACCATGCCGTGGTGCAGGAGAGGCAGCATCATCGACAGCAGGGTGGACTCCTGGCCGCCGTGCATGGTCGTGGTGGAGGTAAAAACCGCCGCCGGCTTGCCGACCAGGCTGCCCTTGAGCCACAGCCCGCTGGTGGAGTCGAGAAAATACTTCAATGGCGCCGCCATGTTGCCGAAGCGGGTTGGACTGCCCAATGCGAGGCCGATGCATTCCTCCAAGTCGCGGGCTTCGACATAGGGTGCGCCCTCATCGGGAATTCCACCTTCCGTCGCCTCGCAGACCGTCGATACTTTCGGCGCCGTACGCAGGCGGGCAACCATGCCGGGAACCTGCTCGATGCCTCGAGCGACATGACGAGCGAGTTCGCGCACCGAGCCGTGATGGCTGTAGTAAAGAACGAGAATTTCCTGGCTTCCTTGTACCTTCTGCATTTCCGAGCCTCCAGTAGAATCCGATTATATGTTGCTCCTCGCACCCTTTCGGCTGGTAGCTCGTACCGCGCGACGCTTTCAAGGCGAACAGTGCGCACAGGCCGTGGCGGCGCTTTCCTTCGCCACCTTGATCGGGCTGGTGCCGATGATTTCGGCGGCGTTTGCGCTGATATCGCTGCTGCCGGCCGGCATCGGACTCGGCTCGGCACTGGAGAAGTTCCTCCTCGCCAACCTCCTTCCCGAGAAGGCCGGCGCCATCATCGCAAAATACGTCGCGCAATTTGCTTCGCGCGCCGGAAGGGTGACGCTCCTCGGAGTTGTGGTTCTGGGAGCGACGGCCTTGATGCAGATGCTCACCATCGAAAGGGCGTTCAACCAGATATGGCGCGTCAAGGCCAGTCGGCCGCTGTTGCGGCGTTTGACCATGCACGGTTTTGCGTTGCTGCTCGGTCCCTTGGTTTTCGGCGCCAGTCTGGCGGCAATCTCGTTCGTGGCCGGCGTGTCGCTTGGCTTCTTCGACGAGCCGCACTGGGTAAATGCCTTTATCATCCGCGGCCTGCTGCCGTTCCTCTTCATGAGCGTTCTGTTCGGCCTGCTCTATTGGGGCGTGCCCAACAAGCCGGTGAAGGTCTGGCATGCGGGTTTCGGCGGAATCATGGCGGCGCTCGGCTTTGTCGGCCTGCAGAAACTGTTCACGCTGTATATCACCGCCGGATTCAACGTGAATACGGTCGTCTTCGGCACGTTTTCCGCCATCCCGGTGTTCCTGGTCTGGCTCTATGCTTCGTGGAGCGTGATCCTGATCGGTGCGCTGCTGGTTGCCGAACTTCCCAAGTCGGCCAGTCCCTAGCGGGCCGCGGTGTTGCGAATGAACTCGAAGACTTCGACGCTGGAGGTTTCGATCAGGCTTCGATGCGGCATGCATTCGACGACCTTCAAATGGGCGTCGTCTTCCTGCAGCAGGGTGAATGGACGGGCGTTGTAGTTGCTCCGTATCGCCAAGATCGCTTCGTTGCGGTGCAGGGCCGGCAACGCAGGTAGCAGCAGCGCCGGGATCGGCGGTTCCGGACTGCGACTGGCCAAGGCCTGGATGCGCACGGGTTTCGCCGATGGGGCGAGGACTTCCAGCCCCAGTTCCAGATGGCTGCTACCCTTGCTGCGAGCCCAGCGCACCAGGCAAATCTGCCACGCCGCACCGGTTCCGGTGCGTAACCCTACCGCGCAACCCGGCACGATGCCGGTGACTTCTCCTACCACATGTGCGACCGCGTATCCTGACGGACTCTCGTTGAGCAGCGTCCAATCGCTATAGGTCAGTGTGCATTCGCTGGCCAAGGGTTCCTGCTCAGAGTCGCTTTGCAGCGCGGTCCACAAGCTGCTCAACTGCGTACAGACCGATACTTTCATATCCTGCGGACGTCGATTGAAACTTCGACGTCGCGGCGAAATCCAGCATTGACGGGCGCGTTCCAGCGCGTTGCGGTAGTCGGCCCCCGCTGCCTGAAGCGGCAAACCGAGGGACAAGGGTGGAACCCCGTCGTTCAGCTGGTCAAGGTGTCGCGCCGCCAGCTCAGCAAGTTCGCCAAATCGAAAATATAGACAAAGGCCGCTGTATGGCTGGAGGCGGGCGAGGGGTATCGGCGGCTGGTCAAGATTGGAGTCGAGCCAGAACCAGTCGCTGGCTTTCTCCGGACGGTTCATGTCGATGCGGGTGGCTGCGGCGTATGTTTCGAGGTACTCCGACAGAAAGGCTATTTCTCGCGGTGCGAGGCCTTCAGGTTGCGCTGCGGTGAGCGCCAGCATGGCCTTGAAGCGGGTGTCTATGGCGCTCATTTCAGCGGGTAGTGTCGCTGTCGGATCGACTGACTCGTGGGCGCTGTGATAGAGGGCTTGCGCATTGCGCCAGAAGTACAAAGGCGTTGGGGCTGCAATCAGCAAGGTAGCGATGAACTGTCGGGAAAGGTTGAAAATCCCGTTCAGGCAAATCTGCACCCTGTTTCGGTGACTGCGGGCAAGTTCCGTCAGATCGGCTTCTCGCGCAACCTTCAGCCAGGTTTCACCCAGTTCGGCACGCAGGCCTATCAAGCCTTGGGCAACCGTAGCAAGGAAAATAGGCAGCGGCAGCTTGACGTCGAGCAGCATCGGCGTGAGCACCCCGTCGATACTTTCGGCGCGCTGCTGAAGTAGCTCGTCGATCTTGAGTTGGTGCAAAACCGGGAGTCCCAGCGAGCCGATCGCGGCAACATGATTGCGCAAGGGCACCAGATCCAGCAAAGGATCTTCGCTCGGTGGCTCCGCAAGCCAGTCCAGTGCCTGCTGCAGCTGAACGGGGGGTTGCGGAGGGACTTTCTTGCGCGGCATGACTTTCCGGCGGCTTGGGATGTAGGATGATTCTAGTAGAATCCGGACGCATTTTCTCTTGTCCCGTCGCGAGGATTCCGAAATGACCAGCCTGCTTTCCGCCAAGACCATCGACCCCCGGGACCGCCTGATAGTGGCCCTCGACCTCCCCGATGCGGCGGCGGCTCGAACCTTGGTGGCCGAACTGGGCGATGCGGTGCTCTTCTACAAAATCGGTCTGGAGCTGTTCATGACTGGCGGCTATTTCGAGTTGCTGGAATGGCTGGTGAGCCAGGGCAAGAAGGTGTTTGTGGACCTGAAATTCTTCGATGTACCGGAAACCGTGCGATCCGCCGTACGAGCGCTGGCCGGCAGTGGCGCAACCTTCGCCACCATTCATGGCAATCAGGCGATCATGGAAGCGGCGGTGAAAGACAAGGGAAACCTCAAGATTCTGGCGGTCACTGTGCTGACCAGTCTTGATCGCGGCGATCTGGATGATCTCGGCTTCTCGTGCGATGTGGAAAAGCTCGTGCTTTCGCGTGCGCGTCGGGCGCTGGCCGCTGGCGTAGACGGGATTGTTTCTTCGGGGCTCGAGGCACCCATGATTCGCCGTGAATTGGGCGACAAACTGATGGTCGTGACTCCGGGCATTCGACCGGTCGAGAACAAGCCGGCGGATGACCAGAAGCGCACGGTCGATGTCGCCCAGGCGTTCCGCAACGGCGCCGATTACATCGTGGTCGGTCGCCCCATTCGTCAGGCGGCGAATCCTCGCCAGGCGGCGCTAGACATACAGCAGACCATCCGCGAGGTGTTTTCTCCGGCGGGCCGGTGAGCGATGGGTTGGGTGCCGGCGGCGCGGCAGCCGGGCGCTGAAGGTTATGCCTTGTTTTATCCGGGTTTTTGAAATAAAATCGCCGGCTTTCCCGCTTTCCAAGAGAACACCATGGTTGTTATTCGTCTCGCCCGCAGCGGCGCCAAGAAGCGCCCGTTCTTCAATATGGTAGTTGCCGATTCACGCAACCGTCGCGATGGCCGTTTCATCGAGCGTATCGGTTACTACAATCCGGTTGCCGCCGAAAGTGAAAATGGTCTGGTGATCAACACCGAGCGCCTAGCATACTGGCAGGGGCATGGCGCCCAGCTGTCGCCGACCGCAGAGCGTCTGGTCAAGCAATCGGCGGCGAAGAAGGCTGCCTGAATCGCATGATTGTGCTGGGGCGCATAGTCGCCCCGTTCGGGGTCAATGGCTGGTTGCGGGTGCACCCCTTTGGCGATGACCCCGAAGCCTGGCGGAAAATGCCGC
>JAIOPW010000538.1 GCA_021413665.1 Rhodocyclales bacterium
CATGGTCGGGATGCGGATGCGGGTTTCGGTGCCGCGCGCGGCATCTTCGAGACTGACTTCGAGGTTGTAGCGCAGGTCCGCCCCGCGATAAACGTTGGACCGTCCGCCGCGCTGGCCACCGCCGCCAAAGATATCGCCGAAGATATCGGAGAAGGCGTCGGCGAAACCGCCCATGCCGCCAGGGCCGCCGGCCTGCGGATCGACGCCGGCATGTCCGTACTGGTCATAGGCGGCACGTTTCTGCGCGTCGGACAGTATCTCGTAAGCCTCCTTCGCCTCTTTGAACTGTCCCTCGGCCTTGGGATTGTCCGGATTGCGGTCCGGATGATGCTTCATGGCCAGCTTGCGGTAGGCCTTCTTGATCTCGTCGTCGGACGCATCGCGGTTGATGCCGAGGGTTTCGTAATAGTCGCGTTTTGCCATGGCTTTTGTCGATCTTCTGTTAGCGCAAAGGCCGAGTCAGGCGGCGCACGCGCGTCCGCTTGAACTCGGCCACTTAAAGCGGCACTCGGTTGCCAAATGAGTGTCCGGTTTAAGCCTTCTTGTCTTTCACTTCCGTAAACTCGGCATCGACCACGTCGCCGTCGTCCTTCTTCGCTTCACCGGAACCACCCGCGGCGGCGCCCGCTCCTGCCGCACCGCCGGTACCGGCTGCGCCCTGCGCATCACCGTAGATCTTCTCGCCGAGCTTTTGCGAGGCCTTGGCCAGTGCTTCGGTCCTGGCCTCGATGGCGGCCTTGTCGCCGTCTTTCAGCACTTCTTCGGCTTCCTTTATTGCGGCTTCGATCTTGGCCCTTTCATCGGCTTCCATCTTGTCGCCGTGTTCGGCCAGCGCCTTCTTGATCGAGTGAACCATCGCATCGCACTGGTTGCGCGCGTCGACCAGCTCGCGGGCCTTGTGGTCTTCCTCGGCGTGGGCTTCTGCGTCCTTTACCATGCCCTGTATCTCGGTTTCGGAGAGCCCCGAGTTCGCCTTGATGGTGATCTTGTTTTCCTTGCCGGTGCCCTTGTCCTTGGCCGAGACGTGCAGGATGCCGTTGGCGTCGATGTCGAAGGTGACCTCGATCTGCGGCATGCCGCGCGGCGACGGCGGAATGTCGGACAGGTTGAACTGGCCGAGACTCTTGTTGCCGCTGGCCATCTCGCGCTCGCCCTGCATGACGTGGATGGTTACGGCGCTCTGGT
>JAIOPW010000539.1 GCA_021413665.1 Rhodocyclales bacterium
CAGCGGCAGCGTGGCGAGGTCGATGTCGACCCCTTCGACTTCCCTGGCCAGCTTCACCGCCTCGTCGAGGATGGTCAGCGTGCGCAGGCCGAGGAAGTCGAACTTGACCAGCCCGGCCTTCTCCACGTCGTCCTTGTCGAATTGCGACACCACCGACTCGGCGCCGGCCGCCGCATACAGCGGGCAGAAATCGGTGAGCTTGCCCGGCGCGATCAGCACGCCGCCGGCATGCATGCCGACGTTGCGCGCCAGGCCTTCCAGCTTCAACGCCAGCGCCCACAGTTCGGCCACTTCCTCCTCGCTGTCGATCTTCTGGCGGATCAGGGGTTCCTTGGCCAGCGCATCCGCCAGCGTGATGCCCAGCTCGTTGGGAATCAGCTTGGCGAACTGGTCGACGAAATTGAAGCCGAGGTCGAGCACGCGCCCGACGTCGCGGATCACCGCCTTGGCCGCCATGGTGCCGAAGGTGACGATCTGTGATACGGCGTGCGCGCCGTACTTCTTCTTGACGTAATCGATGACCCGGTCGCGGCCTTCCTGGCAGAAGTCGATGTCGAAGTCGGGCATCGACACGCGCTCCGGATTCAGGAAGCGCTCGAACAGCAGGTCGTAGCGCAAGGGGTCGAGGTCGGTGATGCCCAGGCTGTAGGCCACCAGCGAACCGGCACCGGAACCGCGGCCGGGGCCCACCGGCACACCGTTGTGCTTGGCCCAGTTGATGAAGTCGGCGACGATCAGGAAGTAGCCGGGGAAACCCATCGTGACGATGGTCGCGATCTCGAAGTCGAGCCGATCGACGTAGGTCGGGCGCTGCTTCTCGCGTTCCGCCGCATCGGGATACAGCAGTTCCATGCGTCGCACCAGGCCCGCATGCGATTCGCTGGCGAGGAAGGCCTCCAGCGGCTCTCCGGCCGGGGTCGGAAAGTCCGGCAGGCGGCTCTTGCCCAGCTCGACCGTCAGGTTGCAGCGGCGGGCGACCTCGACCGAGTTCTGCAAGGCTTCGGGCAGATCGGCGAAGAGGTCGGCCATCTCGGCCGTGGTCTTGAAGTATTGCTCGGCGTTGTAGTGCTTGGGCCGCCGGTTGTCGCCCAGCACGTAGCCGTCGGCAATGCAGACCCGCGCCTCGTGCGCCTTGTAGTCGTCGCGCTGGAGAAACTGCACCGGGTGTGTCGCCACCAGCGGCAGGCCCAGGCGCGCCGCGAGGTCGGCACGCACATCGGCCTGGTCCGGCTTTCCGGCGGCAAGCATCTGCCCGATGTCGCCCAGCGGCCCACCCGACAGCGCGATCAAGCCGCTGTTGTCGCCCTGGCCCAATTGCGTGCGGGTGATTTCGGCGCGGCCGTGGCGACGCGGCGCGAGGTAGGCGGCGGAGAGCAGTTCGCACAGGCGCAGGTAGCCGCCGCGATTCTTCACCAGCAGCAGCAGGCGCGCGGGGCTTTCCTGCTTGTCGGCGGCATCGTCGTCGCCGATCCAGACGTCGCAGCCGATGATCGGCTTGACGCCCTTGCCGCGCGCCGCGGTGTAGAACTTGACCATGCCGAACAGGTTGGCCAGGTCGGTGATCGCCAGCGCCGGCTGCCCGTCCGCCGCCGCCTGCGCGATGACCTCATCGATGCGCGTCAGGCCATCGGTGATCGAGTATTCGCTGTGAAGACGGAGATGGACGAAGCTTGGAAGAGGCGAGGCGGACATGGCACAGCAATTTTACCCCCACGGACTCCGGCCGAGTCTGCGGATTTCTCCTGCACGGACGCCGTGTCGCCGGCGCCGACTTTCGATGCGCTGTCATTCCCGCGGCTCTGCATGCCTTGGATTCCGCTTCGCGGGGTGGCAACGCGGGAATCCAGTAGTAGTCGTGGGAAATGCCGGGACTCGCCCCGGCATGTTTGTTCAGGGCACCGCCTCAAAAGTCGGCGCTGGCGATACGGCGACTGTTACATAAAGGGTCGTGCTCGAATTCAGTTCGCGGCAAAATGCATAGCCAGACAACGGATACTCCATGGCAGCAACGAAGCTCTTCCTGCTATTTTGCTCCCGCAGTGTGAATAGCCTCCGCTGGCGTCACAATCCGAATCCCTTGATACGCACCGCCCAGGTTGCACAAATGCTTGTCGCCGGAAACGACCAAGTTGGCGTTGGCGGCCAGGGCGCAAGCCAGCACCTGATCATCGTCGGCATCCTGTTCGATCACCCGTGGCACCTCGGATGGCGTGACGAGCGTGACCAAGGCGCTATAGCGCACCGTCAGTGCCGAAGGCGTCGTCGCGCAGTGGGCGGCGATGCGTTGAGAGAACTTCGGGTAATTGAGCGTATGCGCCAACTCGTCTATCAATGCCGGGCTGCTGAACAGCGTGACATCGCCGTTGATGGCCAAATCGAGCAGACGGCGTGGATGTCCATTCCACAACAAACCGGCGACCACCACCGACCACCACATTGGTGTCAAGAACCAGCCGCATCAGCTCGCGGTCCGCTGGCGGCGCTCAGCGCGTACTGCCTGCACTTCCTCATCGATCATTTTTTCGATTTCCGGCGTCATCTCTTCAGCCGGCATGCGACTCCACATCGCCTGCAAGGCATCGCCGGCCTGGCGTCTCAGACGCTCGCGCAGCAGGCGTTCGATAGCATCCGGGGTCAGCAGGCCGGCGGCTTGTGCGTCTTGCGCCAGATCGTCGGGCAACTGGATTTGAATCGTGGTCATGGTGTTCTCCTCAAGCGGCGCCGCCAATGGCTCGCCTGTCCGGATACCGTATCACAAACTGAAAGGCTGGTGCTTCGGAACAAACCGGCGGGTGATAACTGGAGCGAACTTCAGGGGTCGCCTGATTCGGCTTCCTGCCTGAGCCTGTTGCCTCGGTTCAGACCGGCCCCTGCGCCCACTCCAGCAGCGGCTGCCACTGCTCGATATCCTTCTCGGCACGGCTCGCCGGCAGTTCGAAAATGGTCATGCCATGCGCCGCGGCCTGTACATAATTCTGCGTATCGCGCAGGTGGGCGACCACCGGCAGGCCGGTGCCTTCGAGGAAGCGTTCCAGCTCGCCCGCCGCCCGGGTGCGCGCATCGACGCGCATGGCGACGATGGCGACGAAGGCCTCGTGCTTGCGGATTTCCCTTTCCTCGAACAAGCGGTCGAGAAAATGCCGCGTGGCGAGGATGTCGAAGATCGAGGGTTGCAGCGGCACGATGACGCGCCTGACCATTTTCAGTACCTGCCCCAGCTTCTTGCCGTGCAGGCCGGCCGGCGTGTCGAGCACCACGTGCGTGGTCTCCTTCGGCGGCCGCGCCGGGCTGTCGGGCTCGATATCCCAGGTCGAGATGTGCGGCAGCGACGGCGCGCGCAGCTTGAGCCATTCGCGCGAGGATTGCTGGCGGTCGATGTCGCCGAGCATGACGCGCTTCCCTTGCAGGGCGAACCAGCCGGCGAGGTTGGTCGCCAGCGTCGTCTTGCCGACGCCGCCCTTGGGATTGGCGATCAGGAAGGATTCCATCGGACTACGGCAGCAACACCGTCGAGCCGGTGGTCTTGCGCGCCACCAGGTCGGTCTGCGCCTGCGCCGCGTCCTTCAGCGCATAGGTCTGGTTGACCTCGATCTTCACCTTGCCGCTGGTGACCATGTCGAACAAGTCGCCGGAAATCGCCAGCAGGTCGCTGCGATGGGCGATGTAGGTGAACAGCGTCGGCCGGGTGATGAACAGCGATCCCATCTTTGCCAGCAGGCCCAGGTCGAACAGCGGCACCGGACCGGACGCGGCGCCGAACAAGGCCATCATGCCCAAGGGCTGCAGGCACTCCAGCGAGCCCATGAAGGTGTCCTTGCCGATCGAGTCGTACACCACGCGCACCCCCCTGCCGCCGGTGATCTGCTTGACCCGCTCGGTGAAGTTCTCCCGCGTGTAGATGATCGTGTGGTCGCAGCCGTGCGCCCTGGCCAGCGCCGCCTTCTCGTCGGAACTGACGGTGCCGATCACCGTGACGCCCAGCGCCCGTGCCCACTGGCAGACGATGAGGCCGACACCGCCGGCGGCGGCGTGGATCAGGATGGTGTCGCCGGCCAGGACCGGGCAGGTGCGGCGCAGCAGGTATTGCGCCGTCATGCCCTGCAACATCATCGCCGCGCCGGTCTTGAAGTCGATCGCATCGGGCAGCTTGACCAGCCGGTCGGCCGGAATGTTGCGCACTTCGGCATAGGCGCCGATCGGTCCGCCGGCATAGGCGACGCGGTCACCGACCTTGAGGTCGGTGACCGCGCTGCCGACCGACTCGACCACGCCCGCGCCCTCGAGGCCGATGCCCGAAGGCAGCGGCAGCGGATACGCCCCGGTGCGGTGATAGATGTCGATGAAATTGAGGCCGACGGCGTGATGCCGCACACGCGCGTCGTTGGGCGCCGTGTCGCCAACGCCGACTTCCTCCCAGCGCAATACTTCGGGACCGCCGGGAGTGTGGAAACGGATCGCATGGGTCATGGTTCAGCCTTTCAAATGATTTGCATCGACAACGGCCAGCGCGGTCATATTGACCAGACGGCGCACTGTAGCAGTCGCCGTCAGGATGTGCACGGGCCTGGCCGCGCCGAGCAGCACCGGGCCGACCGTGATGCCGTCGCCCGAAGTGGCCTTGATCAGGTTGAAGGAGATGTTGGCCGCGTCGACATTGGGCATGATCAGCAGGTTGGCTTCGCCCGTGAGGCGGCACCCCGGATACAGCCGCTCGCGGATGTCCTGCGACAGGGCGGCGTCGCCGTGCATTTCGCCATCGACTTCCAGCCCCGGCGCGCGCTGCTCGATCAGGGCGCGGGCGGCGGCCATTTTCAGCGCCGAAGCCGAGCGCAGGCTGCCGAAGTTGGAATGCGAGAGCAGCGCCACCTTGGGTTCCAGGCCGAAGCGGCGCACTTCCTTGGCCGCCATCAGCGTGATCTCGGCAAGTTGTTCGGCGGACGGGTCTTCATTGACATAGGTGTCGCACATGAACAGCGTGTGCCGCGCCAGCAGCAGCATGTTCATCGCGGCAAAACAATGCGCGTCGGGCTCCAGCCCGATCACGTCGCTGACATGCTTGAGGTGCTGCTCGTGGCGACCGACCACGCCGCAGAGCATGGCGTCAACATAGCCTCGCTTGAGCAGCATGGTGCCGATCAGCGTGGTGTCCGAGCGCAGCACCTGCCGGGCGATGCCCGGCGTCACGCCCTGGCGCCCCATGATCTCGTGGTAGCCCTGCCACAGTTCCTTGTAGCGCGGATCGGAATCCGGATTCACCACCTCGATGTCGCGCCCCATGGCCAGCCGCAGGCCGGCCTTCTCGATGCGCTTGGCGATGACCTCGGGGCGGCCGATCAGCACCGGCCGCGCCAGTCCCTCGTCGAGCACCGCCTGCACCGCGCGCAGCACGCGCTCGTCCTCGCCCTCGCAATACACCACGCGACGCGGATCCTTCTTCGCCGCGGTGAACACCGGCTTCATGACGAAGCCGGAGTGATAGACAAAGCTGTTGAGCTTGTCGCGGTAGGCGTCGAAATCGACGATCGGCCGCGTCGCCACGCCCGACTCGGCGGCGGCCTGCGCCACGGCCGGGGCGATCTTGACGATCAGGCGCGGATCGAAGGGGCGCGGGATCAGGTA
>JAIOPW010000540.1 GCA_021413665.1 Rhodocyclales bacterium
TGTTCGGCGGCCTCTACCTGCCCCACCTGCGCCGCGCCATCTGGAACAACCTGCTCAAGCTCGAGGCCGCACTGGAGCAATTGGCGCCCTGGCCGCGCCAGCAGCAAGGCGACCTCGACCACGACGGCCACATCGAAACCGCCTTGCGCAACCCATTCCTCCACGCCTATGTGCGCGACGACGGCCATGCGTCCCTGGTGGAGCTTTCCAGCCTCGTCCTGACGCACAATTTCGGCGACACCCTGCGCGCCTACGCCGAGGCTTACCACGCCAAGATCGACCAGACCCCCGCAGCGCTTTCCCCGCAGGCTGAAGGCATCACCTCGGCCCACGACCGCGTTGCCTTCCTGCATGCCATCCAGCCCGAGGACGCGGCACCCGACACACGGCCGCGCGGGATCTTCCTGGAACGACTGGGTGCCACCACGGACACACTGGCGAATGTGGACGGCTATCGGACCGGCGACCAACCCGACACCTGGATTACGAGCGGCCAGGGCTGGAGCATTCGCAAGACCTATCAGATCGAGGCGGACACCCTGAGCGTCAGCTTCCGCACCGAAGGCAAGTTGCTTCCGGCCCTGATCGAAACCGAGCTCAACCTCGCGCTTCCCAGTTGCGACGGCTTCGGCGGCCGCTACGTGCTTGCCGACGGCGGCATTCCCGGCGGTTTCGGCCTTGAACTCGTGCTCGACGACGTGCGCCAGGTCCGACTCGACGACAGCGAACTGCGCGGCGCATTGCAGATCGAAACCAGCCTTCCGGTCAGGCTGGAGGCGAGGCCGCACCGAACCGTTTCGCAATCCGAGGCCGGCTTCGAGAAGATCATGCAGGCCGTCCGCATCGTCCTCACCTGGTCGCCCGCATCCGGCTTCGATCAGCGCATCACGCTCAGGGTGATTCCGGCATCGTAGAATCGCCCCGTCACGCCTTTCATTTCCTCACGATCCACGATCATGCCCGGCACCCGTCATCAGCTCGAAGTCAATCCAACGATTCCGGCGCGCCTTTCGCGCCTGGAAGAACTTTCCAGCAACCTCTGGTACAGCTGGGACCGGCCGACACGTTCGCTGTTCGCGCGGCTTTCCGCCGGATTGTGGCGGGCGACGCATCACAGCCCCAAAGCCTTCCTCAAGCGCATGGACCAGAACCGGGTCAACGAGGCCGCCGACGATCCGGTTTTCCTCGGCACCATGAACCGCGTGCTGTCGGCCTTCGATTCCTATCATGCGGAACCCAGGTTGCAGTTGCCGGGCAAGCCGCCGTTGCAGGCGACCGACCTGATCGCCTACTTCTGTGCCGAGTTCGGTTTCCACGAAAGCCTGCCGATCTACTCCGGCGGCCTGGGCATACTTGCCGGCGACCATTGCAAGGGCGCATCCGACATGCGCCTGCCCTTCGTCGCCGTCGGCCTGCTCTACCGGCAGGGCTATTTTCACCAGACCATCGACCGTGAAGGCAGCCAGACCGCGCATTACGCCGACAACGATTTCGACGACATGCCGATCGAACCGGTGCGCAACGAGGACGGCAGCGAAATGCACATCGGCGTCGACTTCCCCGGGCGCACGGTGTGGGCCAAGATCTGGCGGGCACGGGTCGGCAACAACAGCCTGTACCTGCTCGACACCCATCTCGAGGAAAACAGCGAGTCCGACCGCCGCATTGCGCACCAGCTCTACGGCGGCGACCGGCGCACGCGCATCGAGCAGGAAATCCTGCTCGGCGTCGGCGGCGTCCGCGCGCTCGCCGCGCTCAGGCTGCGGCCCACGGTTTGGCACATCAACGAAGGCCACGCCGCCTTTCTGGTGCTGGAACGCATCCGCAACCTGGTCGCGCAGGACATGCCCTTCGCCGCCGCTCTGGAAGCGGCGGCTGCCAACACCGTATTCACCACCCATACGCCGGTGCCCGCCGGCCATGACCACTTCGCCGACGACATGGTGCTGCATTACTTCGACGGGTTCTGCAAAGCCGCCGGCCTCGACGGCGAAAGCCTGCTCGGCATGGGCCGCGTCGGCGGCGGTGTCGGCGCCGGCGAATTCAACATGACCGCCCTGGCCCTGCGCGGCTCCCGCTTCCACAACGGCGTCTCGCGCATCCACGGCGACGTGTCCTCGCGCATCTGCGGCGACATGTGGCCGCAGGTCACCGCGGCCGAGAACCCGATGGACTACGTCACCAACGCGGTGCACACGCCGACCTTCCTCGCCACCGACTGGTACGAAACCTTCGACCGCCACCTCGGCCTCGGCTGGCAGCACCGCCTCACCGACCAGAGCTGCTGGAACGGGGTGCACCGCATTCCCGACCAGATCTTCTGGAGCATCCGCCAGTCGCTGAAGGCCCAGTTGCTTCACCTGGTGCATAGCCGGGTCCGTCAGCAGCACCTGCGCAACCAGGGTTCCGAGGCGCACCTCGACCGCGTGCTGCGTCTCGCCGACCCGAACAATCCGACCGTGCTGACCATCGGTTTCGCCCGCCGCTTCGCCACCTACAAGCGCGCCGCCCTGCTGTTCAACAACCTCGACTGGCTGCGCGAGATCCTGTCCGACACGCAGCGCCCGGTGCTGTTCATCTTCGCCGGCAAGGCGCATCCGGCCGACGAACCGGGGCGGCAGCTTATCCGCCAGATCGCCGAACTCTCGCATCAACGCGATTTCGAGGGCCGCATACTGCTGGTCGAAGGCTACGACCTGCACCTGGCGCGGCGCATGGTGGCCGGCGTCGACGTCTGG
>JAIOPW010000023.1 GCA_021413665.1 Rhodocyclales bacterium
CAGGGGCGCGCTGGACGTCGGCGCGACGACCATCAACGAGGCGATGAAAGTGGCTGCGGTGAGGGCGATCGCGGAACTGGCGCATGCCGAGCAGTCGGAAGTGGTGACGGCGGCCTATGGCACGGAGGATCTTTCCTTCGGCCCTGAATACCTGATTCCGAAACCCTTCGATCCCCGGCTCATCATCAAGGTTGCCCCGGCGGTGGCCCAGGCGGCAATGGATTCAGGCGTCGCCACGCGGCCCATCGCCGACATGGATGCGTATGTCGCGCAACTGAACGACTTCGTTTACTCGACAGGGTTGTTGATGCGTCCGGTGTTCGCCGCGGCCAAGAAGAAGCCGGCGCGTGTGGTCTTCTGCGAAGGCGAGGACGAACGCGTGCTGCGCGCCGCACAAACCGTTTGCGACGAGGGGCTGGCACGGCCGATCCTGATCGGTCGCCCGGACGTGGTGGAAAAAAGCATCGCCCGCCACGGCCTGCGCATCCGTGCCGGCGAACATTTCGAGCTGGTCAGCCCGGATTCGGATCCGCGCTACAAGGAGCTCTGGCAGGACTACTACGGGCTGATGTCGCGCAAGGGCGTCGGTGTCGAGTACGCCAAGCGGGAAATGCGGCGGCGGACCACGCTGATTGGCGCCATGCTGGTCCGGCACAACTACGCCGACGCCATGCTGTG
Organism: Rhodocyclales bacterium; assembly: GCA_021413665.1. Taxonomy (GTDB): domain Bacteria; phylum Pseudomonadota; class Gammaproteobacteria; order Burkholderiales; family Rhodocyclaceae; genus Sulfuritalea. The sequence continues at coordinate 679 of JAIOPW010000023.1, forward strand.
CGGCACCTTTGGCAAGCACTCGCTGCACCTGCGCTACATCGAAACCGTGATCGGCCTCAAGCCGGGAATCGAGAACTTCTACGCCATGAACATGCTGGTGCTGCCGCGCCGCACCCTGTTCATCGGCGATACCTATGTCAACTACGATCCGACTGCGGAGCAACTCGCGGAGATGACGCTGCTGGCGGCCGACGAAGTCGCACGCTTCGGCCTGGCGCCCAAGGTGGCGCTGCTGTCGCATTCGAGCTTCGGTACCGAGGACACGCCGACCGCGATCAAGATGCGGCGCGCGCTGGAAATCCTGCGCGAAATCGCGCCGCAGCTTGAAGTCGATGGCGAGATGCACGGCGACGCCGCCCTCTCCGAAGACATCCGGCGCCAGGTGTTTCCCGACTCGACGCTCAAGGGTCAGGCCAACCTGCTGATCATGCCGACGCTGGATGCCGCCAATATCTCCTTCAACCTGATCAAGACCTCGGCGGGCGACGGACTGACGGTCGGTCCGCTGCTACTGGGTGCGGCGCGACCGGTGCATATTCTGACCCCCACGGCTACCGTCAGGCGCATCGTCAACGTCACTGCGCTGTTGTCGGTCGAAGCGCAGCAGCAGGCCAGAAGCGGCGGTTGATTCCCTCATGACGGCACCTCGCACCGCCCTGATCCTGACCGGTGGCGGGGCCCGCGCCGGCTATCAGGTCGGTGTGCTGAAGGCGATCCGCGAGTTGTTGCCGGAGCCACGCCGGAATCCGTTTCCGATCTTGTGCGGCACCTCGGCCGGAGCGATCAATGCTGCTTCGTTGGCGGTATGGGCCGAGGATTTCGGTGCCGGCGTGGATAATCTGCTGGACGTCTGGGAAAACTTCCGCGCCGATCAGGTCTATCGAGCCGATCCGGTAAGCATGGGCATCTCCGGCGCACGCTGGGTTTCCACGCTGGCGCTGGGCTGGCTGACACGTCATTCGCCGCGCTCCCTGCTGGACAACTCGCCACTGCGCCGCCTCTTGGGCGACAGCCTCGACTTCAGCCGTATCGCGAAGGCCATTGGAAACGGGGCCTTGCATTCAGTCAGCATCACCTGCTCCGGCTACTCGTCGGGGCAGAGCGTCAGCTTCTATCAGGGGCGCGCGGACCTTGAGGTCTGGCGTCGCAGTCAGCGGGTCGGGGCGCCAACCAAGATATCCCTCGATCATCTGATGGCGTCCAGCGCTATCCCGTTCATCTTTCCGGCCGTGCATATCAATCGCGAATGGTTCGGTGACGGTTCGATGCGCCAGGTCGCGCCGGTCTCCCCGGCGATCCATCTCGGTGCCCACAAGATACTGGTGATCGGCGCCGGTCGCATGGCCGACGAGAACGCCCGGCCGCGGGCCGAGATTTATCCCTCGCTGGCGCAAATCGCCGGCCATGCGCTGTCCAGCATCTTTCTCGACAGCATGTCGGTCGATCTGGAACGGATGAGCCGGATCAACAATACTTTGTCATTGATCCCGGACGATGTTCGGCGCGAGAAAGGCATGAGCCTGAGGCCGATCGACGTGTTGACCATCGCACCATCGCAACGTCTTGACCACCTCGCCGCGCGCCATGCCAAGGCCTTGCCATGGGCCGTCCGCACGATGCTGCGCGGTTTCGGCGCCATGAACCGCAACGGCGGCGCGCTGACCAGCTACCTGTTGTTCGAGCGGCCCTACACCATGGCCTTGATCGAACTCGGGTACGCGGACACCTTGGCGCGCCGGGATGAAGTGTGCCGGTTTCTTGATCCGAGTTGATAATATTGTTTAGATTGATGCCTCAACTCCTTTATTCCTAACGATAACTGCCGATACTACTTATTGCGGAGGGGATATCCTCTGTTAGAATGACTCGATCGCAGGAGGGAGCCTCTCCATGAAGAAATCACTACTGATGCTGTTGGCGGTCGCGCTGGTCGGCGCTGGCGTGACGCCGACCGACGTCGAGGCGGCCACCAAAAAGAAGGTGGTTGCGGCAAAAAAGAAAGCGCCACGCATCGCGAAGCAGTTCAACGCCAGAAAACTGGCGCAGCGCGGGGCATCGCTGGACGATGCGCAGCACCTCGCCTTGCAGTCTTCCGCTGTTCTGGTGCTGGACCAGACTACCGGCGCGATCCTGTTTGAAAAGAACCCCAACGCCGTCTTGCCGATCGCCTCGATTACCAAGTTGATGACGGCGATGGTTGTGCTGGACGCCAAACCCGACCTCAAAGAGGCTCTGGTGATTGGTCAGGACGATGTCGATATGGTCAAGGGCACCCGGTCACGGCTCAAGGTCGGGACGCAACTGGAACGGGAGGAAATGCTCCGCTTGGCCCTGATGTCTTCGGAAAACCGCGCGGCCTCGGCCCTGTCGCGCCACTACCCCGGCGGCCGCGAGGCTTTCGTTGCCGCCATGAACCAGAAGGCCCGGACGCTGGGCCTGGCCGACACGCGTTTTCAGGATGCGACGGGCCTAACCGCCGCCAACGTATCCAGCCCGCGCGATCTGGCGCGGATGGTCGATGCTGCCCACCAATACCCGCTGATTCGCGAGTTCTCCACCACGTCCGAAGGCGCATTCAGCATCGCCGGTCGCACGCAGCAGTTCCGCAACACCAACACCCTCGTCAAGAGCCCGACCTGGGAGATCGGCCTGTCCAAGACCGGCTACATCAACGAAGCCGGCAAGTGCCTGGTCATGCAGGCCTGGCTCAACAACAAGCCGACCATCATCGTGCTGCTCGATTCCTGGGGCAAGATGACCCGCATCGGCGATGCCAACCGCATCAAGCGCTGGGTCGAGAGCGCATCGCTGGCACGTCCGAGCGCCGGCTGATATCCGCTGCCGCCCTGCTCCAGGCCGCCTGCGGGCGGCCTTTGCGCTGCGCGGGACGGCCCACGGGCTGCTAGAATTGCAAGCCAAATCATGCTGCCGCAAGACCGTCGAGGCGGCCGGGCGGGCAGCGCCAACCAAGCGCATCCCTCTCCGTCGATCGGTCATCCCGTGAGCCCAGCAACCTCTCCCGCATCCGCCCCCAAACGAATCGTCATCGCCACCCGCGAGTCGCGCCTCGCCTTGTGGCAGGCCGAGCATGTGCGCAGTCTTCTGCGGCAACTTTATCCGGCCTGCGGCGTCGAGTTGCTCGGCATGACCACGCGCGGCGACCAGATCCTCGATCGGCCGCTGTCCAAGGTCGGTGGCAAGGGGCTGTTCGTCAAGGAATTGGAGGCCGCCCTGCTCGACGGTTCGGCCGACCTCGCCGTGCATTCCATGAAGGACGTGCCGATGCAGATGGAGCCGGAGTTCTCCCTGGTCGCCATCGGCCCGCGCGAAGTGCCGCTCGATGCGCTGGTGTCGAGCAAGTACGCCAGCCTCGAAGACATGCCGCCGGGTGCCGTGGTCGGCACGTCCAGCCTGCGCCGTGAAGCCCAGCTGCATGCGCGCTATCCCTACCTCGCCGTGACGCCGTTGCGCGGCAATCTTGACACCCGCTTGCGCAAGCTCGACGAAGGCCAGTTCGACGCCATCATCCTCGCCGCTGCGGGGCTGACGCGTCTCGGCCTCGGCCAGCGCATCCGCGCCGTGCTGGCCGCCGAGGATTCGCTGCCCGCCGCCGGCCAGGGTGCGCTCGGCATCGAGGCGCTGGTGTCGCGGCCGGACGTCGCCGCCTGGGTCGCACCCCTCAATGACATGAATACCGCCGCCTGCGTACGCGCCGAGCGCGCCGTGTCACGAGCGCTGGCGGGCAGCTGTGAAGTGCCGCTGGGCGCCTACGCCGAAATGCGTGCCGGCAGCCTTTTTTTGCGCGGCTTCGTCGCCTCGCCCGACGGCACGCGCATGGCGCACGCGGAGCTCAGCGGCGCCGCCGCCGACCCGGAAGCCCTCGGCCTGCAACTGGCCGCGGAACTGCGCCGACAGGGTGCCGCCGAGATTCTCGCCGCACTGGGCGGTTAAGCATGTCGCTGGCTGGCCGCCATGTCGTGGTGACGCGCCCGGCCGGGCAGGCGGCTCATTTTGCGACTGCGTTGATCGGGCAGGGCGCGATACCGGTGCTCTACCCGGTGCTGGAGATTCGCGAACTCGAAGACGTCGCGCCGCTGCTCGACGTCGCGATCCGCCTCGACAACTTCGACCTCGCCGTTTTCGTCAGTCCCAACGCCATCGAACAGGCGCTGGTCCGGATTCTGCCGCGGCGTCCCTGGCCAGCGGCGTTGCGCGTGGCGGCGCTGGGCAAGAGCAGCGAACGCGAGCTGGCGCGACACGGGATTCATGACGTGATTTCGCCCGCATTGCGCTTCGATTCCGAGGCCCTGCTGGAACTTCCGGAACTTATCGATGCGCAGGGCAAGCGCGTGATCATTTTTCGTGGCGAGGGCGGTCGTGAGCTGCTCGGTGAAACACTCAAGGAGCGCGGCGCTACCGTCGAATACGTGAGCTGCTATCGTCGGGCGCGGCCGCAACTCGATCCCGCGCCCCTGCTCAAGCTCTGGGAAGAAGGCCGGCTCGACGCCGTGACGCTGACCAGCAGCGAGGGTTTGCGCAATTTCTTCGAGATGGTCGGCCGGCTTGGACAGGCCTGGCTGAGAAAGACGCCGGCATTCGTGCCGCACCTGCGGATCGCCGAGCAGGCGCAGGCCCTCGGACTTGCCAGCGTAATCCCCACCGAACCCGGCGACGACGGTTTGCTGGCCGGACTCATGCAATACTTCGCACCTCATGGAAACTCCCGCTCAAACTGATTCGACACCTTCCGTCGCCCGCTGGCGGGCCGCGTGGCGCAGTCCGACCTTGCGTGTCCTGGCGGTCGCCGTGGTGGTGGTCCTGGCGCAATGGGTCGACACCCGGATGCAGGTCTCCAGCCTGCAACAGGAACTCGCCAGACGTTTGGCCGACGGCGACTCGATGGCCAAGGAGGGGCGCACCCTGGCGCGGCAGAGCCAGGAATCGCTGGCCGCGCTGCAGGCCAAGGTCGGTGTGCTGGAGGCGAAGCTCGCCGAAACGCAAAGCCAGGCCGTGGCACTGGAAGCCATGTACCAGGAACTCTCCAGCACTCGCGACGAGCGCGTGCTGGCCGAAGTCGAGCAGGCTGTCGTCATTGCGATGCAGCAGCTTCAGTTCGCCGGCAATGTCGAGGCCGCGCTCTTCGCATTGCAGGGCGCGGACGCCCGGCTTGCCCGCTCCGCACAGCCGCAGTTCCTTCCCGTCAGAAGGCTGATTGCGCGTGACATTGAACGCCTCAAGGCCATACCCGGGGCCAACATCACCGGGTTGTCGCTGAAGATCGAAAGTGTCGTGGCCGTGGTCGACAGCCTGGCGCTCGCCTATGAACAGCGACCCAAGGCGGACAGCATCCGGCCGGCAGCGAATGCAAAGCCGGCGAGTGTCGACTACTGGCGCGCACTCGGCGCCGACCTGTGGCGCGAGCTGCGGCAGCTGGTGCGTATCGAACGCATCGACCAGGGCGATCCGGCGCTGCTGTCGCCCAACCAGAGTTTCTTCCTGCGCGAGAACCTCAAGCTGCGCCTCCTCAATGCGCGCCTGGCGCTGTTGCAACGCGACGGCAAGGTTTTCCGCGAAGAGATCCGCCAGTCGCGCGAACAGCTCGATCGCTACTTCGATGCCCGGTCCAAGCCGGTGCAGGCGGCGCAGTCGACCCTGGCCGCGCTGGCGACCACCGACGTCAGCTTCGACCTGCCGGGTCTGGCGGAAACGCTGACGGCGCTGCGCAATCTGAAGTTTGCCCGCGAGCGCGGCACGACCGCCGCGGTCCGGTAGGAGCCTTCTTGCGCGCCCTGTTCTGGTTGCTGGTACTGGCTGCGCTGGCAGTCGGCCTCGCGCTGGCTGCGCGCTACAACGACGGCTACGTACTGCTGGTGCTGCCGCCGTGGCGCGCGGAAGTCTCGCTCAATCTTTTCCTGCTGGCGGCGCTCGGCGGCTTTTTCGTCATCTACCTGCTGGCCCGTGCCGTCAGCCATACCCTGGCCCTGCCGCGGGCGGTGGCGCAGTTCCGGCAACGGCGGCAACAGGAAAAGGCCGGGCTCGCCCTGCGCGACGCCTGGCGCTTGCTGCAGGAAGGGCGCTACGGACACGCTTTGCGTTGCGCCGAGAAGGCCAATCCGGATAACGCCGGTTCCGGGATGCTGACTCTGGCGGGATGGCGTGCCGCACATGCGCTGCGTGACCCGGAGCGTTCGGCGCAATGGGCGGCGCGCATGCGCGGCCACGACAGCGCCGGCCTGCAGGCCGCGCGGTTGATGACGGAAGCCGAATTCGCCCTCGAAGACCGCCGTTTCGAAGATGCCCGCGCCGCGGTGCAGCAGCTTTTTTCGCGCCAGGGCCGGCACATCGCCGCCCTGCGCCTGAGCATGCGCGCCGAGCAGGGCCTGGGCAACTGGCGCGAAGTGGCGCGGCTGGTGCGCCAGCTCGAAAAGCACCAGGCGCTCACTACGGATCAGGCGGCCCCGATTCGCAGCCGTGCTGTGCGCGAAGCCCTGCGCGGCTTGCGTGATGATCCCTCGGCCCTGATGCGCTACTGGGCCGAACTGGATGACGGCGACCGCGCCGAGCCCGCGCTGGCGCTGGAGACGGGGCGTGCGCTGATGGCGGCTGGCGACAGCCGCGAAGCGCAGCGCGTGATCGGTGATGCGCTGGACGAGCGCTGGGATGCCGCATTGGTGCTGGCCTACGGCGAGTGCGGCCAGGCCGGGGATGTCGTCGGGCGCATCGCACAGGCCGAGAAATGGCTGCAGCAGCAGCCGCGCGACGGCGCCCTGCTGCTGACGCTGGGACGGCTATGCCGTCAGCAACAGCTCTGGGGCAAGGCACGCAGCTATCTGGAAGCCGCGCTGGCCATCGCGCCGTCGCGTGCGGCGCACGTCGAACTGGCGCAATTGCTGGATCAGCTCGAAGAGTCGGTGCTGGCGGTACGGCACTATCGGGCGGCTGCGCTGCTCTGACATCGCAACGACATTCGACGTTTAACGCGAGGGCTCCGGGAGGCCGGGATTCGGCGGCAGCTCGACCCACTGCGGCGTGATGCCGCGCGCGCCGAGCCAGTCGGCCAGCGCGTAGCCGGTGCCGGCGCGCCAGCACTTGATCTCTTCCGGGCGGAACAGCTTGTATTCGGCGAGTTCGGGCGACAACACGATCTCGCCGCGCGCCAGCACGTGGTAGGCGATGATGATCTGGTTCATGCGCTGGAAGTCATACACCCCGACCAGCTTGAGCGCGTCGACCCGCAAGCCGGTTTCTTCCAGCACCTCGCGCGCGATGCCGTCTCCCGGCGTTTCGCCCGCCTCCATGAAGCCGGTGATCAGGGCGAACATCCTGCCCTGCCAGGCCGCATTGCGCGCCAGCAGCACACGGCCTTCGCGGTCGGCCATTTCGATGATCGCGGCCAGCACCGGGATCGGGTTGTTCCAATGCGTCCAGCCGCAGGCCGGGCAGCGCAGGCGCTCCTTGGGGCCGCCGTCCTCGATTTGCGTGAGCAGGCGCAGCGGCGTGGCGCAGTTGGGGCAGTGGTTGTAGCTGTGCGACATGGGATCGCGGCGAAAGTCGGCGTTGGCGGGACGGCGGTTCAGAGCCAGTCGCGCGGCGGCAGGAAGTCGGTGTAGAGGCGCGCTTCGGCGCTGCCCGCCTCGGGCTGCCAGTTGTAGCGCCACTTGACGATGGGAGGCAGCGACATCAGGATGGATTCGGTGCGGCCGCCCGATTGCAGGCCGAACAGCGTGCCGCGATCCCAGACCAGGTTGAACTCGACATAGCGTCCGCGCCGGTAGGCCTGGAAGTCGCGCTCGCGCTCGCCGCAGGGCGTTTCGCGGCGGCGTTCGATGATCGGCAGGTAGGCGGCGGTGAAGCTGTTGCCGACGGCCCGGGTCAG